>DASTQK010000183.1:0-7953 GCA_035761765.1 Rubrobacteraceae bacterium | reverse complement strand
CGCATCAGGCTTTATTGCCCTCTGGGGCCTCCCAGCCCGCCAGTGGGCCAGCGTCCACGGAGGTGCCGAACCAATCGTCAAATCAACCTGAACTTCAAGGTTAATAGGTAGAAAGTGAAAACCCGGAGTTTGCAGGTTTTTCTCCAGCATTCTCAGGCCTCTGCCAGTACTGTAAAGCAAGGTGACAGACTAACTCTAAGCTTCAACGTTGTAGTAAAGCTAAGCTTCAGCTTTATATAACTAGCAGCTCGGCCGATCCGGCGCGGGCACCGCTTGTCAGATCGAATAATTTTGATCTTGTCAGGAGTGAAGGTACCTGAACAGCGGACTCGCAAGAGGGTTCTGTTTCTGTGCACCCACAACTCCGCCCGCTCGAGGGTCTCGTGTGCGGGGACCGGTTCGAGGCCATGAGCGCTGGGGCGGAGTTACCTCGGCGAGACCTTCGACTACGTCGTGACTGTCTGCGACGGCGCCAACGAGACGTATCCTGTCTTCCCCGGTGCCAAGGAACCGCTTGCACTGGTCGTTCCGCGACCCCTCACGGGCTGAGGGTAGCGAGGAGGAGCGTCTCGGGGTCTTCAGGACGGTGCGGGAGAGATCCAGGACCGCATCCGAACGGAGCTCCTCGAAGGGAGCCGAAGATGACGGACGTCTCCATAGGACCTGCCCAGCGGTATGAACTGCCCCAGGTCCTGAAACTGCTCGAGGAAGGTGGCTTGCCGCCCGACGGGCTCGAGGAGCACCCTGCGGTCGGTAGCCGTGAGGTGGGATCTCCACGGCACCTGGGCCGCCGCCTGAGCGAATCCGCCGTGCAACTATCTCGCGAGCTCGGTGCCGATGAGGCGTACCTGTTGACGCAGACGGCCGACCCATCCCGCGCTCGCAGGTCCCCGCAAGCGTGCGGCGATCCATCGAGTTCACCTCGTTGTGCCCTGCCGGCGCCCGCGCGATGATGCTTCCTCTTGGAGCGCTCTAGAATGATTTGCGGAGAGGAGCTATTGGAGTAGATCCTAGGTTCCAGTATAGACGGGGTCGATGGAGGAACCCTTCACCTCGAAATGTCAAAGCCTCGGAGCCCTTCCGTCGCGGAAGGCGCGAACCTTTAGCGAGTCTCTAGGGGCGCCGAGCCCGCCCGGTATCGCAGGAGGACCCTGCACTGCTATCATCGACTTCATGCGCGAGAACCTCGCCCCGCAACCGGACCCCGCCGACCTCCACCTTATGCGCCGCGCCCTGCTCGCTGCGAAGGAGGCCGCCGGGAAGGGCGAAGTCCCCGTGGGCGCCGTGGTCGCGCGTGGAGAGGAGGTCCTGGCCATTGCCGCCAACGAGCGCGAGGCTACAAAAGACCCCACAGCCCACGCCGAGCTCCTCGCTATCCGCCAGGCAGCCAGGACTCTGGGCAGGTGGCGGCTTACCGGCTGCACACTCTACGCTACCCTGGAACCGTGCCCCATGTGCGCCGGCGCTGCCCACGCAGCACGCATTGACCGCCTCGTCTACGCCGCCCCGGATCTGAAGGCCGGTTACGCCGGAACCCTCCATAACACCCCCGCCGATGCCCGCCTTAACCACACCATCGCCGTCGAGAAGAGCCTCCTCGAAGCCGAAGCCGCCGAAATGCTGCGCGATTTCTTCAAGAGTCGCCGCCGAACGCCGAAATAGGCATACCTAAGCCAGATTCAAAAGAAGCCTTACGCAGAGCCACATGGTGGATAGTTCTGTACTTGTACTTGAGGTATAACTTGACAGGTATTGTAATCTTAGATTCAAGTACGGGTACAGCGTCTGAGTACACCTGAACGTCAAGGTGCGTGATTTGCGGGAAATTCCCGGTATCTATGCCTCTGTGAAAAAATTATGAAAAAAATTCCAAACAGGGCCTGAGGGATAGTTTCCGGCTAAACAACAGGGATTTCACGTTCCTGACGCAAATTAACCTGAAGTTAAAGGTTATTCAGGTGGTATTGCTTTCCAAAAATGTTGTGTGCTAGTTTTTTGCCATACCAGATGTGGTGTTAAGGCCATGGGGGTTGAGAGGTGCAGTGTCCGTACTGTGATTTCGAGGATACGAAGGTAATAGACTCGCGGCTATCTGAGAACAAGGATGCCGTGCGGCGGCGGCGAGAGTGTCTCTCGTGTGAGAAGCGGTTCACGACGTACGAGCGCCGGGAGCCATTAAGGCTGATGGTGATGAAGCGGGACGGAGGGCGGGAGCCCTTTGATCGGGAGAAGCTGCAGGCTGGGCTGGCCAAGGCCTGTGCCAAGCAGCGGGTGACGGAGGAGCAGATCGATCTCATCGTGGATGAGATCGAGGCCGAACTCAGGGAGCGGCGCCGGCACGAGGTAACCTCGCGGCGGCTCGGGGACATGGTCTTGATGCGGCTGCGCAAGCTTGACATGGTCGCCTATTTGCGGTTCGCCTCCGTCTACAGGCAGTACACGGACGTGGATCAGTTCCGCTCCGAGCTCGTACGCCTCGCCGGTGCGGGGATAGGCCGCGGCAGGTAGCCGGAGCACAAATTCGGTAGTGGGGATAGGGAGAGAGCAGCGGTAAAATTGGGAGGATGGGTATGGAGGTAGATCGAAGCCGGCTCACGGATATAGAGCTCACGGAGAACGCGGTCGCCGTTCTCAAGAAGCGCTACCTCAAAAAGAACGAGCAGGGCGAGGCCATCGAGGAGCCCATAGAGATGTTCCGCCGGGTGGCGGGCAACATTGCCGAGGGCGAGTTCCGCTTCAAGGAGGGTGAGGAGGCCCAGGCGCTCTACGAGGAATCCAGGGAGAGGTTCCTCCAGATCATGTTGAGCCGCAAGTTCATGCCCAACTCGCCGACGCTCATGAACGCGGGGAGGGAGCTGCAGCAGCTCTCGGCGTGCTTCGTGCTGCCGGTCGAGGACTCTATAGACGGCATCTACGACACTTTGAAGCACCAGGCCATCATCCACAAGAGCGGTGGTGGGACCGGCTTCGGCTTCAGCAGGCTGCGTCCCAAGAACGACCTCGTCAAGAGCACGATGGGGGTCTCGTCTGGTCCGGTCTCGTTCATGGCCATCTATGACGCTTCGACGGACAAGATCAAGCAGGGCGGGACGCGGCGCGGGGCGAACATGGGGATCCTGCGCGTGGACCACCCTGACATCGAGGAGTTCATTACCTGCAAGAACGACAACGACCAGATCAACAACTTCAACATCTCGGTCGCGATCACCGACGCCTTCATGGAGGCCGTCGAGCGCGATGGGGACTTCGACCTGGTCAACCCTAGAGACGGCGAGGTCGCCGAGACGTTACGTGCCCGCGAGCTCTTCCGCAAGATCGTCGAGGGGGCGTGGCTCAACGGCGAGCCGGGAGTCGTGTTTATAGACAAGATCAACGACGACAACCCCACTCCGCAGTTCCCGATAGAGTCCACGAACCCGTGCTCGGAGGCGCATCTGCCGCCCTATGACTCGTGCAACCTCGGCTCGATCAACCTCGAGCGCTTCTACCGGGAAGACACTGGCGACGTGGACTGGGGCGAGCTGAGGGAGACGATCCACACAGCGGTCCGCTTCCTGGACAACGTCATCGAGATGAACAATTACCCTCTGCCCGAGATAGATGAGATGAGCCGGGGGAACAGGCGCATCGGCCTCGGCGTCATGGGCTTCGCCGACCTCCTGATAAAGCTCGGGATCACCTACGACTCCGAGGAAGGGCTCGCCTTCGCCGAAAGAATAATGAAGTTCGTGGACGACGAGGCGTGGGAGGAGAGCCGGGCTCTCGCGGCCGAGCGCGGCGTCATGCCCCACTTCGAGGGCTCTCGCCACGAGGCGAGGGGCGACCGCGTGCGCAACGCGACCGTCACGACGATAGCCCCGACCGGAACCATCAGCATGATCGCCGGGTGCTCCGGTGGGATAGAGCCGCTGTTCGCGGTAGCTTTCATGCGGCGGCAGGCCGACATGGAGCTCCCCGACGTCAACCCCGAGTTCGTGAAGCTCGCTAAAGCGAGGGGCTTCTACTCGGAGGAACTGATGAAGAAGGTCGCCGAGCACGGCAGCGTGCGCGACATACCCGAGGTGCCCGAGGACGTGAGAGGGGCGTGGGTCACGTCGCACGACATCACCTCCGAATGGCACGTCAGGATGCAGGCGGCGTTCCAGAAGTACACTTCGATGGGTATCTCCAAGACCATCAATTTGCCCAACGAGGCGACGGTAGAGGATGTCGAGGACGCCTACCGGCTGGCCTACTCCCTGAACTGCAAGGGTATAGCAGTCTACCGCGACGGCAGCCGCGACGCGCAGGTGCTCTCTACCGGCAAGACGGAGAAGCCAGGCGAGAAGCCGACCATGACGGCGGCCTCTCCCGAGGCTCCGACAGCCCCGCCGGTCAGCCCGCCCGCCGAGGTGCACCAGCGGTTCTCCTCGCTCGCCGAGGCCAGGAACGGCCGGCCCAAGACACTCACCGGGGTAACCAAGAAGATCCGGACCGGCCACGGCTCGATGTACGTCACGATGAACGACGACGAGTTCGGCCCGAGGGAGTGCTTCGTCATCCTCGGCAAGCCGGGTGGGACGGCTGCGGCGTTCTCAGACGCCCTGGGGCGCATGATCACGCTCGCCCTCACCCACGGCGCCGACCCCGCCGAAGTGGTCCACCAGCTGCGCGGCATCCAGGACGGGCACCCCGCAGGCGTCGGCCCGAGCGCCGTCCTCTCCGTCCCCGACGGCGTCGCGCGCGCGATGGCCGAGCACTACCTCGTCGGCGAGAGCCTGCCAGCGACGCGCGAGCTCCCCATAATCGGGGCGTGCCCGGACTGCGGCAGCGGCCTGACCCGCCAGGAGGGCTGCATCGTCTGCCACTCCTGCGGGTACTCGAAGTGTAGCTAATACCGACCTGACGTTACCAGGCAGGGCGGGCCGTACGGTCCGCCCTCTCCTATGCTAGGTGTGCCCCTCGTCGATTCTGCGGTCCAGGGTCTGATCCGCGAAAGAGGCGGGGTCCTCTGAGGGCTCTATGTGGATGAAGAAGGTGCTGTTTCCCTCCAACGCCTCGGCGAGGTCCTTCTCTATCCGTTCCGAGAGATCATGCCCCTTCTGCACTGTCCACTCGCCCGGCACGAGGACGTGCATGGAGATGAAGCGGCGCGGTCCCGAGGCGCGGGTGCGCAGAGCATGGAACCTGATACCCTCGTTCTCGTAGCGCAAGAGGACTTTCGAGATGGCCTCCCGCTCCTCGGGAGGGAGGGCGTGGTCGAGCAAGCCCTGGGCGGTGTCATGCAGGAGACGCGCGCCAGTCCACAGGATGTTCGCGGCTACGAGGAGCGCGATCAGGGGGTCCAGCACCAGCCATCCCGTGAGCTGGGCGGTCAGGACCCCGAGTACTACCCCGATCGAGGTCCAGACGTCGGTGAGCAGGTGCTGCGCATCGGCCCGGAGCGTGATGGAGCGCAACCTCCGTCCGGCGCGCAGAATAACTAGCGCCACGCCGCCGTTGATCGCCGCGGCGACGAGCGTCACGGCGAGCCCGAGCCCGACGTTCTGCAAGGGCTGCGGGTCCATGAGCCGGTCCCAGGCCGTGACGCCGATCCAGCCCGCAGCGATCAAGATGAGAGCGCTCTCGAGACCGCTCGAGAAGTACTCGGCCTTGTTGTGGCCGAAGGCGTGCTCCTCGTCCGGCGGACGCGCCGCGTATAGCAACGCCCACAGCGCCGCCACCGCCGCGACAAGGTTGACTACCGACTCTGCCGCGTCCGAGAATAGACCTACGGACCCCGTCAGCAGGTACGCTCCCAGCTTGAGGCCTATGGTGATCACCGCAGCCGCGATCGAGAGCACCGCGTAGCGGCGCGCGGATCTAGCCACCGTCATGGCCTCTTTCGTCACGCGCGCCTCGATCCCACCCAGAGCGCCGGAGCTATCGTCACGGATCGATCCATCAACAGCTTCTACTCCATCCGAACAGCACGGAAAACTCCTCTTCCGCGCGGCGCCAAAGTATACACCCCAACCCCCTTGTAGCCCGTCCCGATCAAGAACGACGCGTTTCAGATATATAACCCTCTCATTCACGGTTACGACGCTACGAAGTGTGGCGTGGCTCAGCGTTACACCGAGTTCTAATCGGACGCGGCTTAACTATAGGCTATTCTTCCCCCAGTTGGGACAAGGCCTCCCCGGTAGAAGGCGCGGCGACGCGAGCCGAGAGGCTCGGAACATAACCCGCAAGAGCAGGTTTAGTGTAAAGAGGAGCATCCTGCCATGAGGTTGGGGAGGGTGGTTGAAGGGTAGGGGTAGAGTGGATACACTCAGCGGCGGAGAGGTGGCAGAGTGGTTGAATGCGGCGGTCTCGAAAACCGTTACGTCGGTAATCCCGGCGTCGGGGGTTCGAATCCCCCCCTCTCCGCCATCTGAGTAATCATCGGTTGGCAAGACAGGCGGTTTATTTCTCCAGCGCTCGTCGCGAGGTTTGCATTCAGAGTGGGCTTGCGGGGCGCGGAGTGGGCGGAGCCGGACGAGACAAGCTGGCTTGCTAAACTGCGGGCCATGGCCTGGCTGCTGGAGACCTAGGCGTGCGAGAGGGTCGCAGGGCCGACGTTCGGGATGCGGTTCTGATCACGGCGGCGGTGTGGGTACTTGCGCTCGCGCTGTGGCTGGACGTGCGGTTTATGGGTGGGATCCTGGGGAGGATCTCGACCGACACGATGACGATCCACGGTGACTTCGATACGTTCTGGCGCTCGGCGAGGGCGTTCTGGGAGGGGAGGGACGTCTACGCGACGGGGGCTGAGCTAGAGAACCTCAACCCGCCTCTATGGGTGCTGCTCATCTCGTTGCTCGGGCTGCTGGAGCCGCTCGTGGCGTACCGCTTTTTGGTCATGATCACTCTAATCGTGACGGTGGGGTACCTGGCCTGGGTGGCCGGGGAGTTACGGTTGCGCCCCGCGTGGGCGGTCGTCGGGGGGGTGATGTTGCTGCTCTCGTCGCCCTTGCTTGCGACGCTGGCGCTGGGCCAGATCTACCCTTTCCTCGCCCTTGGCCTGGTGGCCGCCTGGGTCTCGGACCGGCGCGGGAGACACACGGTATCCGGCGCCGCTCTTGGGCTGGTCGTGGCGCTGAAGCCCTCGCTCGTCCCCTTGCTCCTGTGGCCGCTCGTGCGGCGGCGGTGGAGGACGGTCGGGACGGCGGTCGCGGCCGGGGTCGTGGCGACCTTCATCGGGGCGGTCGTGGTGGGGTTCGGGGCGACGCTTGACTGGCTGGAGCTGCTCTCGGGATCCTCCGCCAGCGCGTACTGGGACAATGCCTCGCTCCCCGCGACGGCGGCCCGCCTGTTCACGGATAACCCGTACGCTCGGCACGTGACGGTCCTGCCCTGGACGGTTCCGGTAGCCTACGCGCTGGGGATAGCGGCCGTGGCCGTCACCGCCTGGAGGGTGCGAGGTGGCGCAGAAGTGGGCCTGTGGGCGCTCGTTGCTGCCTCCCTTCTGGTCTCTCCTATCGCGTGGCACAACTACCTGGTGCTGCTAGGTCCTGGCATTCTGCTGCTCCTGGCACGTGGGTGGGTGGCGCCAGCCTTCCTGCTCCTGTCCTTGCAGGCTATCCCGGGTCAGTGGGTCCTGCTCTGGAACGAGCAGGGAACGGTCGCGGCGACGCTCGCGCTCACGCTCTACTTCTATATCCTGATCTTGCACTGGCTCGCCCTGCTGTTCGCCGCAAAGGAGCCGGCCGGCGTACCGGAGTCGGCAAAAGGCGGGTAGGGAGGGCGCCTCGTTCTATCGGTCCGAGTGGCATAATCCCTTTTCGAGTAAAGATCCAGCGTTTCTTCGCGGAAAGGTGGAAGATTAATGGGAGAGACGATCAGCCAGCGCTTCGTGGAGGCGCTACCTGTCCTAGACAGGGTCGCCGAAGGCGTACAGCCGAAGGTGCAGGAGGTCGTCGAGGCGGGCGGCACGACCGCGCGCAACGTGCT
>DASTQK010000182.1:0-2226 GCA_035761765.1 Rubrobacteraceae bacterium | reverse complement strand
AGGCCGGTCGCGCCCAGGAGGCTGAGCAGAGCTGAAAGGGGCCACGCCAGCGCCTTCGGGAAGCGCGCCCCGGCGAGGCCAGCGGCGAGCGCGGCGCCCGCGACCGCCGCGACCACGGACCGCTCGTGTCGCCTGAGGCCCTCGCTACTCGTCATCTCGAAGGCCGTCCGCCCGAGGCGCGTCGCCGCTGCCAGAGCGCGGGGCGCGGCCTCCCGCGGACGGCGCTGCGCGCGCTGCTCGGGCTTCGTGGCCGGGCTCTCGGGACGCGGCCGGGGGTTGCGTCCCGGGCCGCGGGACTCCAGGATCACCTCGCGGGCGTCGTCGAGGTCCTCCTCGAACATCCGTTCCATCCGGGCGCCGAAGTCCGTGTCCTGGGCGAGGAGGTCTATCTCCCAGTTCGTGACGAGGCCTGCGAAGTTCAGGTTGGTGGAGCCTACGCGACAGAACCTGCCGTCGGCGACGGTGGTCTTGGCGTGCATCATCGGCCCGCCGTACTCGAAGATGCGCACGCCGGCCTCCAGGAGCTGGCGGTAGCCCGCGCGCGAGAGCGTGCCCACCGGGGGCTGGTCGTTGGTCGCGGGAGTTGGCACCAGGATGCGGACGTCCACCCCGTCGCGTGAGGCTGACAGGAGCCCCCGCGTCAGCGTCGCCATCGAGAGGAAGTAGGCGTCGGCGATCCACATCCTCTCGTCCACCGCGGAGGTGAGTAGCTCGAGCGTCCTGAGGACGCGCATCTTGCCCGGCTCCTGGACGATGACCCGCACGTCTTGCTCCCCAGCCTTCGGGATCTCCGCCGGCGCCGGAAGCTCCTCGCGGGGCAGGGGAGCCCCCGAGAGGTCCCAAACCCCTGCGAAGGCCTCCTCCAGGTCGGCGACGGCCGGTCCCCGGACGCCGACCGACGTGTCACGGTAGGGAAGCCCCGTCTCCGAGGAGCGCTCCAGCCAGAGGTCCGCGATGCTGACCCCGCCCGTAGAGGCGTAGAGACCGTCAACGGCGAGGAGCTTGCGGTGGTCCCGCTCGAGCATCCGCAGCGGAGAGCTAAGGGACGGGGGGCTTACGACGCGCACTTCCACGCCCGCGCGGCGCAGCTCGCGCCAGAAGGAGCGCGGCACCATGAGCGAGCCCAACCAGTCGTAGAGGACGCGCACGCGTACGCCCTCCCGCGCCTTCTGCGTGATCGCCTCGGCGAAGCGGTGGCCGGTTCGGTCGCCCTCGAACTGGAATAGCTCCAGGTGTATCCACCTCTCGGCCCGCCCGATCTCCTCGAGCCACTCGTCGAAGGTCTCCGGACCGTTGCGGAGCAGGGTGAGCTGGTTGCCGGTGCGCAAGGGCGCGTCGCTCGCGCGCCCGAGCGCCCGGTTCAACGGCTCTCCCCATGAGCCGTTCGTAGTCGAACCTGCTGGCTTCTCGTCCGGCCCGGCCATCTCGCTCCTTCCGGTTCGATCCTCCCTAGTGCATCTTCAGGATAGGTTTCGGTTGACAGGTTACAGTAACGTTCATGAAAACTCCGATCTTCGTACGTTCGTTGTCAGAAGACGAGCGCGAAAGCCTCCAAAAGGGGCTGCGCTCCAAGAACACTTTCACCATGCGTCGCTCGCAGATACTTCTGGCGAGCTCCCGAGGCGAGCGCGCCCCGAGGATCGCCGAAAACCTCGGATGCGCCTCGCAAACGGTGCGCGACGCCATCCACGACTTCAACGAAAGGGGTCTCGACGCCCTCGATGCGAGATCCTCGCGTCCCAAGAGAACCCGCGACGCCTTCGACCGGAACAGCGCCGAGGCGTTGAGGGAGATGCTCCACCGCTCTCCGCGGGAGTTCGGGCGCCACTCGAGCCTTTGGACCTTGGAGATGGCCGCGGAGGCCGCCTTCGAGGAAGGTCTCACCGATGAGCGGGTTTCCGGGGAGACCATCCGGGCTACCTTGTCGCGAGTGCTGGAGGTGCGGTGGATGCGGGCCAAGCGGTGGATCACCTCTCCCGATCCTCTGTACGAAAGAAAAAAAGGAGGCGCGACCGGCTGATGGGAATCGCCGAGGCGAACCCCGAGTGGGCGGTGGGATTCGAGGACGAATGCTGGTGGAGCAGGGTGGCTTTGCCCACCTTGAGCGCTTGGGGCGCGGACGGAGAGCCGCTTCGCCTCATCCAGCGTTCGGTCGCAAAGGAAGACCCCGAGCCCAAGGCCATAAGCTGCTACGGACTCTACCTGCCTGGAATAGATGAGACGTGG
>DASTQK010000181.1:0-3626 GCA_035761765.1 Rubrobacteraceae bacterium | reverse complement strand
GGGGGGATCTCGATGCCTGAAGTCGCCATCATGATCGAGGGCCAGGACGGGCTGGACTGGGCGACTTGGCAGCGGCTGGCACGCACGGTCGAGGATTGCGGCTACGCCGGTCTGTACCGCTCGGACCACTTCACGAACCCTACCGGCCCCGTTCTGGATGCGCTGGAGCTGTGGACCTCTCTTACCTGGCTGGCTGACAACACGAGCCGCGTAGAGTTCGGGCCGCTGGTCTCGCCGGTCTCTTTCCGCCACCCGGTGATCACAGCCTGGCAGGCGTCAGCGGTGGACAGCCTGGCAGGCGGCCGCCTCCAACTTGGTATCGGCGCGGGCTGGCAGGAGCGCGAGCACGAGATCCACGGCTTCGAGCTGCTGGAGACGGACCGCCGGTTCACCCGCTTCGAGGAAGGGCTCGAGGTCATCACCCTCCTCCTGCAAAACGACGACCCCGTCTCGTTCGACGGCGAGTTCTACCGGCTGCAGGAGGCGGTGCTAATGCCCCGGTCCCCGCGCCCCGGCGGACCGCCCATAGTCATCGGGGGCAACGGGAGGCGGCGCACGCTCCCGCTGGCCGCCCGCTACGCCGACGAGTGGAACGCGCTCCTCGTAACCCCGGAGCGGTTCGCAAAGCTGAGCGCCCGCCTCGACGAGATACTGCGGGAGATCGGGCGCCCGCCCGAACGGGTACGGCGGACGCTGATGACACGCGCCGTCTTCGGGCGATCCACCCCCGACGTCGGGCGCAAGCTGGCCGGGCGGTCCGCGGGCGAGCTGCGCGCTTCGGGCGTCGTCGTCGGGACCGGGTCCGAGGTCGCAGAGCAACTCGCCCGGCTGGACGAGGCCGGCGTCGAGCGGGTGATGCTGCAGTGGCTCGAGACCGAAGATATCGACGGCCTGGAGGCCATGGCGGAAGCGGTGCTGACCCCTTAAAGGGCGGATAGAATGGGGGCATGGCTACCCGCGCGAGGCTGGTCGGGTTCAACCACGTCGCCCTTGTGGTCGGCGACATCGAGGAGGCGCTGGAGTTCTACGGGCGTCTCTTCGAGGTGAAGCTGCGCGGGCGCGGACCCGGCATGGCGTTTATCGACGCGGGGGACCAGTTCATCGCGCTCTCCGAGGGGAGTAGCCGGGAACGGGACGGACACCGCCATATCGGGCTGGTGGTGGACGACAGGCGGGCAGTGAGGCGCGCTCTAAAAGAGATGGACGTCGAGATATTGCCCGGCAGAGGGCTGGACTTCCTCGACCCGTGGGGCAACCGCTGGCAGGTTGTGGAGTACTCCGAGGTCCAGTTCACCAAAGCCCCGCACGTGCTCCAGGGGATGGGCCTCGGCCAGCTGAAAAAGACCGAGGATGCCCTGGAGGAGCTGCGGAGGAAGGGGCTGGCCCCGGACTAGGACGATCTGCGGAGAGGATGAGCTTTTGAAGGTTTTGGGCTCTCGAGTTCTTGGACGTCGGGGTCCGGTCGAGGGCTGTAACTCGTTGCCTCAGTACCTCAAAGCGCTGGAGCCCCGCGTCGCGAAAGGTGGGGGAGGGGCTGGAGCTCTTCGGGACGCACGAGCTCGTGCGTCCCGAGCGCGGGATTCCCAAGATCGAGGTCCCCAGGGAGGGCGACGGGGCGTTCGCAGTGGTGGACATAGACACCGTGTGGCGCGATGCGGACGGAAATGAGGCCGCTGGAAGGGGCGGGTGTACTCGAAGGTCGGCGGCGAGTGGAAGATGACGATGCACACGGGGGTGCTCGAGTACCCGTAGGAGCGACGTGAGGAGGGTAGCGTAGGGGCGCGTGGGAATCGCGGGTGACATAGCGCTCATACTGGTTGCGGCCCTTATCGGCGGGCTCATCGCCCAGCGGATCGGGCTGCCCCTGATCCTGGGCTACATCCTCGCGGGCGTCGTGGTCGGGCCAAACACCGGCGGACCTACGGTCAGCTCGGTCCACGACATCGAGCTTCTGGCCGAGATCGGGGTTGCGCTGCTTCTGTTCGCCATCGGGCTGCACTTCTCGCTCGACGAGCTGGCCCCCGTGCGGCGGGTCGCGCTTTTCGGGACGGCGGTGCAGATGGCGCTAACTATCGTCTTCGGCTACGGGTTGGGGCGGCTGCTCGGCTTCGGGTGGCAGGAGGCGACGTGGTTCGGTGCGCTGCTCTCGCTCTCCAGCACGGCCGTCGTCCTCAAGTCGCTCTCCGAGCAGGGCGTGATGGGGACCTTGTCGAGCAGGGTCATAGTCGGGATGCTCATAGTGCAGGACCTCGCGGTCGTGCCCCTCATCATCATTCTGCCCGAGCTCGGGAACCTCGGTCAGGGGCTCTCCGAGGTCGGGGTCGCTGTGTTGCGGGCCGGGGCGTTTCTCGCGGTGATGGTGGTCTTCGGGAGACGGGTACTACCGTGGCTCATGGCGCGTGTGGCGGCCTGGAACTCGCGGGAGCTGTTTTTGATCTCCGTGGTCGCTATCGGGCTCGGGGTGGGCTACGCGACCTACCTCTTCGGTCTCTCTTTCGCCTTCGGCGCGTTCGTGGCAGGGGTGGTCCTCAGCCAGTCGGACTACAGTCACCAGGCACTTGCCGACGTGGAGCCTCTGAGGGACGTCTTCGCGATGCTCTTCTTCGTCTCCGTCGGGATGCTCCTCGACCCGGCTTTCCTGCTCGAGAACGCCTGGACCGTGGCGCTCGTGGTCGTGCTCGTCTTCGCGCTCAAGGGGCTCCTCTTCGCGGGCGTGGTGCGAGCTTTCGGGTACGGGAACATCATCCCGTTCGCGGTCGGGCTCGGGCTCTTCCAGGTCGGGGAGTTCTCGTTCGTGATCGCGCGCGTGGGTCTGGGCGCCGAGGCCATCTCCCAGAGGAGCTACTCCCTGATGCTCACCACGGCTGTGATCACGATGGCCCTGACCCCCTTCACCATGCGCCTCGCGCCCCTCTTCTACGGCCGCTGGCGCGAGCGGTTCCCGAAGGAAGCGATGAGCACTTTCAACCTGCCCGAGCGGGGTCTCCGTGACCACGTGGTCGTGGCGGGCTACGGCAGGGTCGGTTCCTTCGTGACCCGGCTTCTCGCGCGCCTGGATCAGCCGTTCGTCGTCGTTGACTCGAACCCGGGGCGAGGCAACGAGGCCAGGGATCTGGGCTACCCGGTCGTCTACGGCGACGCGGGCGCCGAGCCGGTGCTGGAGGCGGCGGGGGTCAGGCGGGCGCGGCTGGTTATCGTCACGGTTCCCGACCCCGTGGGGGCGCGCCTCGTGGTGACGCGGGTGCGCTCGCTCAACCCGAACACGCACGTCGTCGCACGCACCGCAACCGTGGAGCAACTCGAGGAGCTGGGGCGGCTCGGGGTCTACGAGGCTGTGCACCCCGAGTCGGAGGCCGGGCTGGAGCTCGGGCGCCAGGCGCTCTCGCACCTCGGGCTTGCCGTGGGAGACATCCAGCGCTTCGCTGATGAGGTGCGACGCGAGCTCTACGCCCCGATCACCCACCAGAGGACCGACGAGGACCTCCTCGCGCAGCTCGGGCGGGTCTCGCGCCACATCGAGACCGAGTGGGTCAGGCTGCCCGAGAACAGCCCGCTCGAGGGGCGCACCATCGGGGAGCTGGGGGTACGGACCGAGACCGGCGCCTCGATCGTGGCGATAGTGCGCG
>DASTQK010000180.1:0-6557 GCA_035761765.1 Rubrobacteraceae bacterium | reverse complement strand
CGTGCCCTTCGAGAAGTCCGGGGGGTTGGAGACGTCTACGAAGACCTTGCCGCTCAGGCTCTCCACGCCGGCCAGCTCCGGCGCCCCCGGCGAGACGGCGCCGGGGGTGGCGGTCAAAACCGTCTCGCCGGGGGCTGCCGCTTCGGCGAAGGTGCCGAGCATCACCTCGTCCCACAAGTGTGCCATAGTCTGGAAGAACCTATAACATGGCGAAAACGTTTCGGGGAACGTCGCCCCAACCCCCTCACCGCGGTTAGGCCGAGAAGTTGCGGCGCAGGTCCTCTACTTGGTGGTCGACCTCCTCGAGCGCCCGTCCCAAGACGGCTTCGAGCCTCGCCCGCCGATGGTAGGCCAAGTCGCGAGCGAGCACCCGCGCCTCTTCCAGGAGCACGCGCATGTTCTGTAGCTCGACGAGTTGGGAGTCCGCCATCCGGCTATCCGGTCCCGATCGACGATCGCTTGCCACGCGAACATGATACTCCAAACCCATGCTTCGCCCAGGGACGGTTCGCAGGCCGCGGGGGTGTAGACGCAAATATGCGTAGCAGCGCTACACACTTCGAGCCATTTTCGGGCGTTCGGAGTCTGGGATGGTTTGCTGCGCAGTTCGAAACGTAATCATGTCAAGATCCCGACGCCCGACTCCTCCATTCCCACCCCATGTTCCCCTAGAGAAGGGCGCCAGGCGTTGGGAACGCATCGCGAGGGGTGACATCCGAGGGTGCCAAGCTACTGCGCGAGGCGCTGGAGGAGACCCGATGGGGGCCGTTCGCCCAGCAGGTTTCCGAGTAACAGCCACCAGATCACTACCCAAGGAAGCCAAGAATCCATGAGGATAGCCATCATGGACTCGCCCGGGGGGCAAGAGCAGGCACAGAGGGTCGCAGCGCGGGCGCCGAAGATCTTGAGGGTCAAAGTCGAGGCGCTCGGCGGGATCTGTCACTTGCGGCCCGAGCGTGTAGCCTCCCTTCAGTTGGGGTAGAAAACCTCAAAACGCACACGTCCCCGCAGAAGGAGGAAGAAAGAAGATGGTGGACCGAGGAAGGGCACGAGACGTAAACGAAGCGGCCGCCCGCTTCGCCGAGACCCTCGCCGACTCCTACAGGCTCGTATACGGGCAGGCCTCGGAGTCGGCGGAGCGCCAGCGGCAACGTGCTCAGGAGTTCTCGGAGCTCGTGACGGACAGCCTCAGGGAGCAGGCCGAAGCAGGCCGCTCCAATGCCCAAGCGCTCTCCGAGCAGGCAGCTAGGCAGCGGGAGGCCGGGCAAGATCTCGTCCGAGAGTCGGTGGAGACCTACACGCGGTTCCTAGACGACGCCTTCTCCCGGTACCGCGCCGACACCGAGCGGGCGGCCGGGAGCGCCCGCGAAGGCGCGCGCACCCTATCGGAGACGACCGCGGGCCTAGTGGGCACCGCAACCGGGGCGGTCGGCGCCACGGCGGGGGCCACGCTCGAGGGCGCCGGGCAAGCGGCGGAGGCGGCCGTCTTTCCGATCCCGGACTACGACGAGATGAACGTGGAGGAGATCTCAAAACGCCTCGACGGCCTCTCCGTGGAGGAGCTCCAGCTGGTTCGCGACTACGAGGAGCGCAACAAGAGACGCGAGACGCTCCTCGAGCGGATGGACCGCAAGATAAGGGCCGCCTAAGAAAAGCCGGACGATCATTGGTGAGGGGGATGGGGCGCTCGTCCCAGTCACCTTAACCTCTTTGCACTTTCGAAGGAGGGAAGCGCGAGTGGCCAAGCCGAAGAGGAAGGCCAAACGGACCGCGGGGAAAGGTCCGAGGAAGAAGGCGTCCGGCGGCAAGACGATCGGGAGGTCCGCGGGCCCGGGAAGGGGCACCACCGAGGGCGGCAAGTCTGCTACAAGCCCCGAGCGCAACGGCGGAGCCCGCACAGCAGGTGCCCTTTCCGCGGCGGGAGAACTCCCCGCCTTCGTAGTCTCCGAGTTGACCAAGATCGGGTTGTCCGATAGCGAGCTTACGCAGCAGCAATTGAGTCTTCCGGTTTACGGCAATTATTGCGGATTCGGCCACGGCGATCCGACCGGGAACACGCCGCCCGTAGACGCGGTCGACGCCGTCTGTCGGGAGCACGACCGGTGCTACGCTCTTCACGGCCTCTTCGATCGGCGGTGCGATCGAGACTTCATCGAAAGCATGCCAAGCGCCATAGCGAGCACCAAATCCCCGATAGGTAAGAAAGCTGGGCTTCTTGGGCTGCTCTACTTCTCGTTGGTCGAACGGAACCTTGCGCTCGGCGAAACCCTCTTCAAGAGACCTAACCTGGATCGCGGAGAGAGCCAATCTTCTCGGGAGCCCGCAGGGTGAGAGGGTAGATCCAGCCTCGACTTCACTTTGCCCAATCGGTGCGCAGCTCGTTCTGTACGCCCCTGACAAAGGGCCGGAGCGTAACGGCCCGACCTTCCCGTGTGTCCAACGCTACAAGAGCAACCGAACCTTAGCTACAAGCCACGAGGAGGAGGTCGCGATGGACAAGGCCAGGGGCAAGGCCAAGGAGGCCTACGGCGCCATAACGGGCGACGAGGCCAAGAAGGCCGAGGGACGCGCCCAGCAGAGAAAGGCCGAGGCGGAAGCCGAGGCCAAGCAGAGGGAGAAGACCAGGCAGGCGGAGGCCGAGGCTAAGCAGGCTGAGAAGGAGCTAGACAGGCAGAGGCGCAAGGACAAAGGCGTGCTGGGCGACATCACGGACACGGGGGGCCTGAGCAACCTCACGGACAAGCTGACCGGGCGCTAGTAATCGTGTTGGGGAGATCCCCGGCCCCGTCTTTCCGAGGGGAGGTGGGCAGAGGAACGGGGCTCATTGGAGAGCCTTCCGGAGGTTTCGCCTAAGCGTAGTACGGTAATAAATCTAACTAACGATCGGCAACTTAGCGGAGGAGAACAGGCGTGGCTACGGACAAGGACAAAGGGCTCGTGGGCGGGGCCGCGGATATCGTGGGCGGGGCCGCCGATACCGTGAGGGAGACGACCAGCGCCAGCTTGGGTGGCGGGGGACCGTGGCACTCGGCCAACTCCGAGGTCTACCACAACAACCCCAACTGCCAGACCGGAAACAGCATCGCCCCCGAGAACGTCCGCAAGGGATCGGGCGGCAAGCCGCTTTGCGGGGAGTGCGAGCGGCTCAACAGTGCAGGCGGCCCCGTGGGCAACCTGACCGGACTTTAGTTGCACTGAAGGGAACGGCAACCGGCAACGCCCACTTATCGGGCCGGGGCACGACAGCCCCGGCCCCGCTTCTTGCCCCGTTCGATCCGCGCGGCAGGTGGGCGTTCGGAAGCCCGCCAAGCGCAGCATAGATGTGCTCTTCGGCCGAATTTCCCTATTCTTGCCCTACCGTGTATTCGATCGTCTGGACGACTAATTTGACGTCCTCGATTAGGTAGGAGTCGACCCTCGCCCTGACGTTGGCGCCGTGACGTTGGCGCCGTTCGGAGGCCTACCCAAGAGGGTCATCCTTCTTCGAGACGCTCGAGGGAGGGTACGCGTCGCGCGTCTCCTAACGTCGCGCCTGACCGTGAGATCGAGGGCTAGTTATTATCTCCAACGCTGCGATAGCGAACAGCTAAATGGACCTCGTGAGCGACGCTCTCGAAGAGTAGACAGGTCACGCGCCGATGGCGCTCCCCGAGTTCCTAAGGCGGTAACTATCAGGATAACGGCTTCTCCTCATGGACCTGAACCAGGCCGCCTACCCCGACCCTTCTCGCCTCCCAGGTGGCGCCCGAGACGAGGGTTTTACTTTATGGAACCATGTCTCCCGTGGCGAAGAGAGCGTAACCGAGCGATTCCGTAGGCGGTCATATGATTCGAGAGTGGGCCGGCCCTCTTACAGGAGGAACGGAGTCTCATCCGCCTTGGCGGTTTGCACGGTTAAGTGAGATAGAATAGCGGTAACTAGGATATAATTACCAATGGGAACAGGGAGACAACAGGTGGCATCCGAAGGTTCAAATCAGACCGCGGTTAACCAGCAGGCGCAGCAGAGGAGCCAGGGTGCGGGTTCTCAGCAACAAGGCGAGCGGCAGCAAGGCGCGCGGTACGAGCAGAACCTGACGCAGCAGGAGATCGCGGACAACGCGCCGGTCCGCAAGAACGACCCCCGCACCTCGGTCCAGAAGAAAGAGGAGTATCGTTTCGCGGCCAACATACCCGGCGGCCAGACGATCCCAGAAAAAGAATACGCGGACTACACCCTAGAGTACGACGAGGACGACGCCGCGATGAACGGTAAGATCCCCGACGTTCTGCTCGACGTACCCGTGGTCAAGATCGACGAGATCAACTTCGAGCTCAACGACCTGCGCGCGAAGGTGAACCTCTACGCGAAGGTACTCGACCTGGTCGAGCTCTCGGTGGGGGTGGACGCCTACCTCGGCAGGGTGAAACTGGTGATCCAGGGCGTCGAGGCCCAGGCGCTGCTCAAGGTGAGGTTGGACAACGTTACCGCCATCATCGACCGGGTTCTCACCACCATAGACCGCAACCCCCAGATCGTGGAGAAGCTCGTCGAGAGCGTGGGCTCCGCGGTCGAAGACGTTGGTTCCGGTGCGGGTTCGGCCCTGGAAGACGTGGGTGAAGGAGCCGGTGAACTGGTGGGCGGTGGACTCAACTCGGCCGTAGAGGACATCGGCTCCGGTACGGGCGACCTGGTAGGCGAAGGGCTAAACTCGGCCGTGGAGGACGTCGGCGAGGGCGCCGGTCAGCTGGTGGGCGAGGGCGCCAACCAAGCCGTCGCGGACATCGGTTCGGGTGCTGGATCGGCCGTGGAGGACGTGGGCTCGGGTGCGGGCTCCGCCGTGGAGGACGTCGGTGCAGGCGCAGGCTCTGCCGTTGAGGATGTGGGCTCGGGCGCAGGCTCGGCCGTCGAGGATGTCGGTTCGGGTGCTGGCCAAGCCGTTGAGAGCACGGGTGAGGCCGTTGAAGACGTAGGGTCGGGTGCTGGGGAAGCGGTGCAGAGTACCGGCGAGGCCGTCGAAGATGTGGGCTCGGGCGCCGGGTCGGCGGTGGAAGATGTCGGTGAGGGCGCTGGAGAGGCCACTCAGCAGTTAGGTGAAGGCACCGGTCAAGCCGCGCAAGAAGTAGGCGCGGGTGCGGGACAGGCCGCCCAGGAAATCGGCGAAGGCGCAGGCGAAGCCGCCGAAAGTGCCGGACAGGCTACGGAGCAAGTAGGTGAGGGCGCTGGGCAGGCCGCGGGAGGGGTCGGAGAGGGGGCCAGAAAGGTTGCCGGAGAAGTAGGCGAAGGCGCCGGTCAAACTATCCAGGAAACTGGCGAGGGAGCCGGGCAAGTCGCGCAAGAAGTCGGAGACAGCGCGGGGCAGGCAGCGGTTCAGTCTCGAGACACAGTCGGAGGTGGCGTGGGCCAGCCTGCCGCCGGCGCGGTGGACGAGAACGCCAACGGCGGGGAGCCCCGGATCACGCGGCGCGCGGTTGACCAGTTAGGCGACATCATCGAGATCACCCTGAACGAAAACGGCGAGATAGTGTCCGAAGAGCTGGTTGGCAACGTCGACAGCCTGCCTGTGGAGGAAGAATACGTGGACGAAGCAGGCCGGGTCGTGAGTCGGGTGAGGGACGAGTCGGGGAACGCCATCGAGCGGGTATTCGACGACGACGGTAACATGGTCGGCGTAAGGACTGTTTGAGGGGAAGCAAAGTCACGAAATACGGGGCAGAGAGGAGAGATAGATGACCGAAAGACAGGCCGAGGCGTTAGAGAAGCTGAGCAAGGGCATCCAGGAGTCCAGGCGGACGGTCCAGCAGCAGACGATGGAGCTGGCTCAGGACTACTTCGTTCATTCGACGGAGGCGCTCAAGGACCAGATAAAGGAGAACCGCGCCACTCTGGAGAGATTGCCGGACCAGATCCCGGGCGGGCGCGAAGAGGCCTTCCAGGCTATGTTCCAGGAGTTGATGGACAACTACTCGAACATCCAGAGTTGCCTCGAAGAGGCTCAGCAGAACGTCTCGGACCTGGACCCAGATCAGATCAGGCGCCAGGAGGAGGTCGATGCTACGGACGCGGCCCGTCGCGAGGCGCGGGAGCGGGGCGTAGACCTCACGAAGATCGAGGGCACGGGCGCCGACGGACGTATCATCATCACCGACGTGGTAGAGGCGGCCGAGGCGATGCAAGCCGACGAGGGAGAGTCTGAAGACGGGGCCGCCGGGGCTGCCCAGCAGGTGGCGGGCCAGGCCACGGATCAGGCAGGCCAGGTAGCAGGTCAGGCCCAGGAAGCCGCTGGCCAGGCCACGCAGCAGGTACAGGACACCGCGGGCCAGGCTGCGGGCCAGGTGCAGGACACCGTGGGTGGCCTGACCGGTGGTGGCCAGCAGGGCGGAGGCCCTCTCGGTGGGGTCACCGATCAGGTGGGCCAGGTGGCGCAGGGCGTGCAGGAGACCGCCGGTCAAGCGGCAGGTCAGGCGCAGGACGTCGCGGGCCAGGCGGCGGGGCAGGCGCAGCAGGTGGCGGGCCAGGTAACCGACCAGGCAGGCCAGGTGGCGGGCCAGGCCCAGGACGTCGCGGGCCAGGCTGC
>DASTQK010000179.1:0-15485 GCA_035761765.1 Rubrobacteraceae bacterium | reverse complement strand
CGTTCGGTTGCGTCCGGCACGCCGACGACGGCCGGGATACCGTACTCGCGGGCGACCACGGCGCCGTGGGACATGGCTCCCCCCATCTCCATGACCAGACCGCCGGCCGTGAGGAAGAGTGGTGTCCAGCCCGGGTCGGTGGAGGGTGTGACGAGGATCTCACCCGGCTCCAGAGCCGCTACGCTCGGGTCGAGGACCACGCGGGCAGCTCCGACCACCACGCCACCGGAAGCCGCCGTCCCGCGCAGGAGGCCGTCCTCCTCCTCCGGCGCACCGCGCGCCTCGACTGTCGGCGTGGTCCCGTCGGATAGCAGTACACGCGGCACGCGCCGGCGCTCTAGCTCCCGCTCGTAATCGATCCGGCGCTCCCGGACGACGAGCCTGAGGTCCTCGCCGGCCAGCGCCGCTCGGGCTTCGGGCAGGGAGAGGAAGAAGACGTCTTCGCCCCTCTTCAGACGCCCGGCCTTCGCCAGATCCTCCCCGACCTCCCACAGCAGCTCTCTGGCCCGCGCGAAGAGCAGGATTATGCAGAACTTGGGCATCTCCCGCAGGCCCGAGAGGTCGCGAGCCCTTCGCAGCAGAAAGCCCACCAGCTCTCCGCGCAGGCGGCCCTTGTTCCTCGCCCGGCGGGTGAGCTGTGCGACCATCTCCTCGGCCTCCCGCTCGGCCCGGCGGAACTGGACGTCCGGGGCCAGCTCAGGGTCACCGAGCCTCAGGTAGCTCGCAAGCACCCCGATAATATACGTCGGGTCCTCCGACCAGCGGGGTAGGCCGAGGTCGATCTCCGCTACCCCGCGATGCCCGTAGAGGCGCAGGAAGCTGGATAGCCCCTCCTGGAGCCGCGCCGGGAGAGCGGCGTCGTGGTACTCGCGTGCCAGTCGCTCCGGCGGCGTCTCGCGCAACCTCCGGGAGGAGATGGGATCTCCGCGCACCTCCCGGGCAAGCTCCCAGAGCTCGAGGTTCATCTCGGTGGTGGGGTTGTGCGCGAGCCCGCGCAGCACCACCCGTCTCTCCTCGTCGGTGGCGAGGTCGCCCAGGAGTCTGCCGGCGAGGGCGTAGGATAGCAGTCCGGCGCCGAAGGCCGGCGGCACGGCGGGCAGCATGCGTGGCGGACCGCCGAGGAGCACGCGCTCGACGGTGTCGATGCGTTCTGCGGCGCTCGCACCCGGAGAGACTCTTCCCGCCGCACGAAACTCTGCAGCGACGCCCTTCGCCCTGGCCCTTGCTATCTCCGGGCGCACGAGCGCCTGGACGATGCGCAGCGGGGTGCGTCCCCGGATGAGCGCCGGTAGCACGGCCCGCAGGACGCGCCACGCAGGCGTGTGTATGGGAGAGAGGCGGGGGTCGGTGGTGAGCTGCCGAAGGATGGGTGCGGTGCGTGCCTCCATGTTGCGCAGCGCCAGATCCAGGACTCTACGTCCGAAGGTGCTGCGCAACGCGGTCGTTATGTCGAGGAAGAGGCGGCCGCCGGCCTCGGTGAAGAAGGCCGGGCCAGCGTCGATATCTCGTGGCGGCCGGCCGGCGAGCGTGACCACGGCCGAGGCTACCAGCCGGAACGCCTGCAGGCCCATCGGCGTCAGCGGACGGTACACACCCTGGGCGACGCTTCCCGAGAAGTACACGCGCAGATCGTCGTCGTCCGTCGGAGCACCGGGGGGAAGCGGGAACACCGTCGTGATCGGGCGTGCCTGCAACAGCCAGAGGGTGCCCGCGGTGTCTATGGCCCACTCCGTGTCCTGCGGCTCCCCATAGTGCGCCTCGACGCGCCCCCCCAGCTCCGCCAGAGCCCGCAGCTGCTCGTCGGTGAGGGAGAGCTCCTCTTCTTGTAGCTCGAAGCGTCGCGTTCCGCCTCCCTTTTGGGCTCGGATCACCACCCGCTTGTCGCCGGGGCGGCGCTCGAGGATCTCGCCGGTCCGGGTATCCACTACGAAGTGGTCGGGGTTGACCGCCCCCGAGACCACCGCCTCCCCGAGGCCGAAGCTCGCGTCGATGAGGGCCTGGCGGCGCCTCCCGGTCAGCGGGTCGGAGGTAAAGAGGACGCCCGCGACCTCGGCCTCGACCATTCGCTGCACGGCGACGGCGAGGTATGCGCTCCGGGGGTCTATCCCGTTCGAGGCGCGGTAGCTGACGGCGCGGTCCGTCCACAGCGAGGCCCAGCAGCGCCGCACCGCCTCCAGCAGTGGCTCTTTACCAACGACGTTTAGGAAGCTCTCCTGCTGGCCGGCGAAACTCGCCGTGGGCAGGTCCTCGGCGGTGGCCGAGGAGCGCACCGCGACTGGCGTGTCGGTCCCCAGCTCCCGGTACGCCTCGCCGATGACCTCGATAACCTCGTTCGGGACGGGCGCAGCGAGCAGCATCTCGCGTGCTCTGGCGGCGATCTCCGCCAGGCGCGCCGTGTCCTGGGCGGGCGTCTGTGCCAGACCGTCCAGGACGTGACGCAGGCCGGCGCCTTCGGCGACGAGCTCGTAAGCAGCGGTGGTAACGCAGAAGCCGGAGGGCACGGGCAACCCGGCCCGGATCAGCTCGCCCAGGTTCGCTGCCTTGCCGCCAGCGACGGCAAGGGTAGAGCGGTCCAGTCTCTCGAGGGGGATGATCAGCTTGGTGTGCGCCGTGGTCATGGAGTCCTCACCCCTTCACGCGCACCTGCCAGAGCCCAAGGCCGAAGATACGGGCGGGCAAGCTACGCACCAGCGGCACGCGGACCAGCATGCGCAGCCAGCCCGGCGGCGAGAGAGGCTGCTCCGACCGGAGCACACTCGCCAGCACCCGGCGCTGGATCTGGGTCTGGATCGCCTGGATGACGCGGGTCGGAAGCTCCCGGCGCCGCTGCACCGCCGCCAAGTACCTGGTGTCCAGGTCTTCGAGCCGCACCTGGCTCTCCTTCAGCGGTTGGGCGAGCACGTTCGCCGCCACGACAGCGTCCTGTATGGCGTAGTTGATCCCTACCCCGCCGACCGGGCTCATCACGTGTGCGGCGTCCCCGATTAGCAAGAGCCCCGGCCTGTACCACCGCGGACAGCGACTCGACTCGACCGATAGCAGGGAGACCTGCCTCCAGTCCTCGAGGCGCTCGAGGCGATCCGCGAACTCGGGTACAAGCTGGGCGAAGCCCCGGCGCAGTGCTGCGATGCCCTCGCGGCGCAACTCGGGATAGGTACCCTTGGGTATTACGTAGCCGGCCTGCCAGTAGTCGAAGCGGTCGAGCAGGATCGCGATGTGCCCCCGGCCGACGCTGCCGATCGCACCCTCGGGGTCGTCCGCCTCGCGCGGCATTTTGAACCAGAGGATATCCATCGGCGGCGAGGTCTTGATAGGCTCGAACCCGCCCAGACGACGCACCCGACTCCCGCGCCCATCGGCGCCAACCGTGAGCACTGCCCGCACCTCGTGCCAGCCGTCCTCGGCCTCATAGCGGACGCCCCTGATCACGCCGTCCTCCTCGACGAGCTCCCGCACCCGCGCCTCCATCACCAGCCAGAAGTTCGGGTACCGCTTTGCCTCTCCGGTGATGAACTCGAGATAGTCCTTCTGCGGCATCATCGTGATGTACGGGTACTTCGTGTCTAGATGAGAGAAATCCAGGGGCTGGAAGGGACCCGCGGCAGTCTGGACGGTCGCACTGCGGATCTCGGTGTGGCGCAGCGCGAGCAGCCTCTCTGCCAGACCGAGCTGGTCCATGATCTCCATGACGGAAGGGTGCAGCGTGTCGCCCCGGAATTCGCGGTCGAAGTCGGGGTGCGCCTCGAGCAGCGTGACATTCAAGCCGGCCCTCGCGAGCAGCAGCGATAGGACGGCCCCACCCGGACCGCCGCCCACGACGCAGCAGGTCGTCCGCCTCACGTCGCGGACCGTCTCGGCATGGGATCTCTGGGTCTGCATGCGCCCTCCTAACCTTCGGGCCGGAGTCCTTCCAGAAACAGCTTGACCGCGTTCTCTATGTGCTCTTCGTCTGTCAGACCATCCTCTCTTATCGCCGGAAAGAACAGCTTGCCTCCGGCCTGGGGTAGGAGCATTCCTATAAATGCCCTGGCGCTGGACCTTACGTCGTGCGGGCGGAGCCTGCCCAACTCGACCTGGCGCGCCATGTATCGCTTGAGGAAGCCCAGCACCCGCTTTATCACAGCGCTGCCGAATAGCCGGGCGATCTCGGGCCGCCTGATGGCGTCTCCCATTATCAGCCGAACCATCCGCTGGGCTGCAGGGTCGTCGAAGGTCGAGAGGTAACCCCTGGCAATGGTCGGCAACACCCTGTCCGGCGGCTGATCCAACAGCCCCGTCGGTTCTCCCACAGCACGCAACACAGGGATCTTGGACCCCAGTACCTCCCGAAAGAGCGCCTCCTTGTCCGGGAAGTACCAGTAGATCAGGGCCGGAGACTGTAACCCCGCAGCCCGCGCTATGCTCTTGATCGTCGCCCCCTTGAAGCCTTTCTCCGAAAACTCCTCGAAGGCCGCATCAAGGATCTGACCCCGCCGGTCAACCTCCTCCACCCCTATGCCTCCTTGATTAAACGTTCAATAACGAGAGCGTATCCCTGATTGAACGTTCTGTCAAGAAGGGATTGGGAGCTATTCTGGGGGGAGCTGTATGATGCGTTATCGGTCAGCGTCTGAGGAGTGTTGGTTTGCGGGAAGGGTTTGTGAGCGTCGTATCGCCGGGGGCGTACTGCGTCTCGGACGGTGCGGGTGAGTTCGACGGTTCGGCGGGGGTAGGACTGTTCATGGGGGATATGCGGCACCTTTCGGTGCTGCGGCTCCGGGTTGGGGGTGCGCGGCTGGTTCCGCTGGCCTCGTGGGTGCGGGGCTCGGAGGCCGAGTTCGCCGTGGCGGCTGGGGTTGGCCCCGAGGGGGTGGACTTGGTGCGGCGGCGGTTTCTCGGGAGCGGCATGCGGGAGGAGATCTTCTTCGCCAACGAGTCGGGGGTGGCGATCGAGGTTCGCGTCGAGCTCGAGTGTGCCGCGGACTTCAGGGACGTCCTGGAGTTACGGGGCTTTGGGGAGGCTGCGGAGCGGGGTGAGAGCCTGGAGGAGGCGAAGGACGGGAGACTGCGGTTCGCCTATCGCCGGGGCGAGTTCCGGCGGGGGACCGTGGTGCGGGTAGAGGGTGAGGGGGTAGTGCCGCTCGCGGAGCCGGGGCGCCTCTCGTTCGAGGTCCGTCTCGAGCCCGAGGAGACGCGCGCCGTGCGGGTTAGCGTGGAGCTCGAGGAGGGTGGAGAGAGAGTCCGGCTTCGCGGGTTCCCGCCGCTCTATGGGGCGGCGCCCGGGCTCGAGACGGGGTGGGAGGCGCTGCGCAGGAGTTGGGAGCGAAGCGTGGAGGATCTCGAGTCGCTCACCTTCGACTCCGGGGGGGGCTTGCTCGTACCTGCCGCTGGTGCGCCGTGGTTCATGGCCCTCTTCGGCCGGGACTCGCTCATCACGGCATACCAGACCATCATCTTCGGTCCTGAAACGGCCACCAACGTGTTAAGGGCGCTGGCGCGCTACCAGGCCACCGAGAGGGATGACTTCCGGGATGCGGAGCCAGGGAAGATCCCGCACGAGCTCAGGCGCGGGGAGCTCGCGTTCTTCGGGGAGATTCCGGAGACCCCCTACTACGGCACCGCAGACGCGACCCCGCTCTTCCTCGTCCTCCTCAACGAGGTCTGGCGCTGGACTGCGGACGAGGCCCTCGTGCGCGAGCTCGAGGGCGCGGCGCGGCGGGCGCTCGATTGGATCCTGCGCCACGCGGATCGGACAAACGGCTACGTCGCCTATGCAGCCCGCTCGACGGCGGGCCTGGCGAACCAGGGGTGGAAGGACTCCGAGGACTCCATGCTCTTCCGCGACGGAACGCGCGCCGCTTCGCCCATCGCCCCCTGCGAGGTGCAGGGCTACGTCTACGACGCCTACCTCAGGACCGCCGAGCTCGCCGCCCGGGTGTGGAGCGACGCTAGCCTCGCCGCCGAGCTCCGGGAGGAGGCGGCGGTTCTCAAGGAGCGCTTTGAGGTGGACTTCTGGATGGAGGGGCGTGGCTACTACGCCCTCGCCCTCGACGGCGCCGGGTGTAGGGTGGACTCGGTGACCTCCAACGCCGGGCACCTCCTCTGGAGCGGCATCCTCTCAGAGGAGAGGGCGCGGCTCGTCGCGCAGACGTTGATGGACGAGAAGCTCTTCAGCGGGTGGGGGATCAGGACGATGGCGGTGGGCGAGGGCGGGTACGATCCCGACTCCTACCATAACGGCTCCGTCTGGCCCCACGACAACTCCCTGATCGTGCAGGGTCTGCGGCGCTACGGCTTTCGGGAGGAGGCCAACCGCATAGCCGCCGCGTTGCTCGACGCCGCCCCACACTTCGACTACCGGCTTCCCGAGGTCTTCGCCGGCTATTCGCGAGACGAAGTGGATAGGCCGGTAGAGTACCCGCTCTCGTGCAGCCCGCAGGCGTGGGCCGCGGGAACCGTACCGCTCCTGGTCCGCGCTATGCTCGGCGCCGAGCCCGACCCGCACAAGCGGGAGTTGCTGGCCGTCCCGTTCCTGCCGGAGCGAATCGAAGAACTGCGGCTCGAAGGCGTGCCGGCCTTCGGGGGACGCTTCTCGCTGGGCACGTAGGGGCATGCTGGTCGCGCCGGCTCTCGTTGGACATCTCGCGCGTCGTCCGGACGAGTTCTTCGAACCTCAAGGCGCTATGCGAAATACAGGGGTGGCAAGAAAAGCGAGCTCCGCGCAGCGATCGACCCGGAGAAGCGGCGGGCGGCAGAGATCTCAGCGCCGCTGGCTTACGCATAGGGCGTTTAACTACTGGTGTACTCGAGAGATACAGCCCCCTGCAGGTAGGGGGTGTGAGATGATCATCCTTCGAAGCCATGTTCCGGGTTCGGTCAGCGAGCGCGGATAGAGACGATCAGGGGGTTCGCCATGAACAGCATCGTGACCGGCTTGTTGGTGGTCGCCGTATCAGTTCTCCTTGCAGTCACGGGGCTGGCCGCGGTGCAGCGCTTTGTGCCCTCGCAGGCGCGCCAGGAGCACAACGACGTGGCCGGCTTCATCTACGCCGTCTTGGGTGTCGTCTACGCCGTACTGATGGCGCTTGTGGTCATCGCCGTGTGGGAGGATTTTTCTGAGGCCAGGGACACGGCGGAGAGGGAAGCCAGTGAGGTGGACGACGTCTTCCGGCTCGCTCATCGGTTGCCGGAACCTGAAGGACGCCAGATCCAGGAACTCGCCCGCTCGTACGCCCAGGTCGTCGTTGATGAGGAGTGGGCTTTGATGGCGCAAGGGCGTACAAGCCCACGAGCCTGGAATTTGCTGGACGAGCTGACGCTCGCCGTTCAGAGCGTGGAGGTTCGCACGAAAGCCGACCAGGCAGTCTACGCAGAAGCGCTAAATCGAGTAGATGAGCTTGCAGATGCCAGGAACGACCGGCTTGTGCAGGCCGGCGAGGGCATACCTGCCGTCCTGTGGGGCGTGCTGGTGACCGGGGGGATAACGGTTGTGGGCTTCACCTATCTATTCGGCCTGGACAATGCGCTGGCGCACACGCTGATGGTGGCTGCGTTAGCCTTGGTTATCTCCTTGATACTTTTTTGTATCGGCCTCTTCGAGTACCCGTACTCTGGCAACGTTCGAGTTAACCCGGAGGGTTTCGAGCTGGTGCTGAAGAGGATGGAGAGCAGCAACCTAAGCGAGCTCTGAGGGCAAGTCTCCGCGCCGTCTGCTAGGCGAGCGGTTGGAGTCGACGGAGGCTTGACCATTACGGTATCGTCGTTCGTGCGTTGTGCTTTCTTTAATTGAAACTCTGCGTTGTCGTACTTCCTCGTCGCCAGGCGTGACTACGAAGGGTACGAGCTGCGGTAGTATCCGCTCATGGACGAGCAGAACCTCTTGCTCCTGGAGAGCGCGATAAGCGCCATAGAGGAGGCGACTTCGGCCGTGGCCCGCGAGGTCGAGCGCGATCGACTGGGCGAGTCCGCCCTGGCCAGGCTCTCGACCGTCGAAGCCGAACTCAACAGGAGCCGGATCGCGCTCGAGAAGATCATCCGCGAGGAGACCGGCTAGTCAGGTAGCGCGCTTCGTCGCTTCCACGCGTAAAACGTGCCCCGGGTCTTCCCGGCCCAAGAAGCTGACAGGCGAGCCTATTTAGCGTGCTGAGAGCGTAGGCGAAGCCTGAGCGCGCTGAGAAGCTAATTCGCGCATCCGCCGGTGCTCACCGGTTCGGTGCGTCCCGCGGCGGCCGCGAGGCGGCGCTGGACTAGCTGGGACGGTATGCCGTAGCCCGAGTCGTTCGAGTCGGCGCGGCTAGCGAAGACGGTGGCAACGGCCTCGCCGTCCCCGTTGACGACGGGTCCGCCCGAGTTGCCGGGTCTGACATAGACGCGGAAGCCGGTCACGGTGCGCTCTACCGGGCCCCGGTTGTAAGCGTCGCCGGAGATCACGCGCCGCGTCTCGCCGGTGCGGGCCGGTCGGATGTCGAGCGGGCCGTTCTCCGGGAAGCCGAGCACGGCGGTCGCCTCGCCAACTCTAGGCCCGGCGAGCGGTATGGGGTCGAGACCGAGGCCGGCCACGCGCAGGATGGCGACATCGTTCTTGTCGTCGAAGAGGACGACCTCGGCTCGGTAGTGCGGTCCCGTACCCCCCGGTTGTACCCTCGTGATGGCCTCGCCCGCTACGACGTGGGCGTTGGTGACGACGAGGTCCGGGGCCGCGACCCAGCCCGAGCCCTCCACGCCGTAGCCGCAGGCTATGCTGCTCACCCGCACCGTTCGCGGGCCCGCAGCCAGCACCTCGGGATCGCGCGCGAGACGCCCGTTCGGGACGGCCACGTCGGGCTCGGGACCCTGGATCTGGGGCAGCGGATGGAGCTGCGCGGCCACGCGGGTGAGCATCTCGGTGGGCATCCGGTCGTTCAAGAGCTGCAGGATCCTGGACTCCTTGACGGCCGGGTGTGCGCCCGCGAACGGCGGGGACTGGAGGGCGAAGACCCCGATCGCCCACACCAGCACGAGCGAGAGCGCGAGCCCGAGCGCCGCCCCCCCGAGGCCGTCGAGCGCCTCGGAGGCAGGGCTCGTGAGGTGGTTCCTTATGGCGCTGCCGACGGCGCGGGCGGCGATCTCCCCCAGCACCGCGAAGGCGATGATGCTGATGAGCGTGATCCCCGCTCCGAATAACGGGTTCTCACCCTCCGTTAGCAGATACTGCGCCACCCGCGAACCTAACGCCGCCCCCAGGACTACCCCGACCAGCGAGAAGACGCCGGCGAGAAGCCCCGTTCGCGCGCCGCGCACCACAACGAGCAAGACGAAGAGCGCTATGAGGAGGTCGAGAGCCGTCATCCGCCAGATTCTACCGCTGCAGTCCACCCCTTACCCGGAATGGCATCCTGGCGATGAAGACCGCCGGTCGTAACGTTAGAGACTTGTGGGGGAACCTCCGAGCAGGCTCGGCTAGACGCGTGATACCGGCCGCCGGCATCACGCGTTCGCGGCCCGCCTATATAATCCGTGGGCCATGAGAGCAGCGAAGTATCTGCCCGACGTACGACGTATTCTCGAGGAGCGTGGCGAGCCCGCTTACCGCCTCGAGCAGGCCTACCTCGCCCTGACCCGTTCCCTGATACGTGACTGGGAGGAAGCGACGAACCTGCCCAGAGCGCTCAGGGGCGCGCTCTCCGAGGGGGCACCCGCGGCGTCGCTCGAGTTGCGGCGCGTCTCGCAAGCGACAGACGGGACGAGGAAGTATCTCTTTCTCACCCGCGAGGGGCACGCCATAGAGACGGTCATGATCCCCGAGAGGGGGCGGCACACGGTGTGCATCTCGACGCAGGTCGGATGCCCGATGGCCTGCAAGTTCTGCGCGACCGGGCTGCTCGGCATCAAGCGCAACCTGAAGGCGCGCGAGATCTCCGAACAGGTCTTCGTCGTCGCCCGCGACATCGCGCCCGGGAGGGTCTCGAACGTCGTCGTCATGGGGATGGGGGAGCCATTTTTGAACTACGAGCAGACCCTCGTGGCGCTCAAAGTGCTCAACGACCCCGACGGGTTCAACCTGGCGGCGCGGCACATCGCGGCCTCGACGAGCGGGCTGGTGGACAGGATCAGGCGCTTCGCCGACGAGCCGGAGCAGTTCCACCTCGCGATCTCGCTGCACAACCCCTTCGAGAAAGAGCGCAGAGAGATCATGCCCGTCGCCGCCCGACACTCGATCCCCGAGCTCATGAGCGCGGCCCGCTACTACGTGGACAAGACGCACCGCAAGCTCTTCTTCGAGTACACCCTGCTCGCGGGGGTGAACGACCAGGAGCGCCACGTCGAGGCGCTGGCCGAGCTTCTCGACCACCCGCTCTACCACCTCAACCTCCTCCGCTTCAACTGGACTGACACCGGCTTCTCCGCGACCTCCAGGCGCGATGCGCAGGCGTTCTTGCGACACGCCAGAGAGATCGGGCTCTCCGCGACGCTGCGGCCGAGCCGGGGCGAGGACATAGACGCTGCCTGCGGCCAGCTCGCTGCTAAGGACCTGCGCGGTCCTCCCGCTCCCTTCCTGAATCATTGAAGGCAGAACCGGCAGAGAGGCTGGACCCACGGGCCAAGACCCTCTGGCGCATAACGGGCGCCCTGGGCGCTTTGCCGCTCCTTGCAGGCGGCGCTCTCGCGAGCTGGGTTCTTCTGCGGGTAGCTGAGCTGGCCGCCCTGGTGGCCATCCTGCCGTTCCTGGCCGCCTCCGTGCTCTTCGTCCTGCTCGCCAGCGTGGTGCCGGACTTGAGGTGGCGGCGCTGGCGTTACGAGATCCGGGAGGACGAGGTGGACTTGCAGCGTGGGGTCTTGTGGGTCACCCGCACGCTCGTGCCGCTCGCGCGAATCCAGCACGTAGACACCCAGAGTGGTCCCCTGCAGCGCCGGTTCGGCCTGGCTACGGTCGTCTTCTACACAGCTGCGGGGGCGAACCAGATCCCCGAGCTCTCCGCGCCCGTCGCCGCCCAGGCGCGGGACCGCATCGCCGAGCTCACGAGGGAGCAGGATGAGCTCTGAGCCGCGCCACCTCCACCCGGCGGCGATGATCATCGCCGCCATAAAGACGATCAGGCGCTCTCTGAGCGCCTTCGTCATACCGGGCGTTGCGTTGCTGGTGAGCCAGGGCTTCGACGCGGGAACCATAGCCCTCGTCGTGTTCGCCGCGCTCGTAGTGGCGGTGTTCGCGGCCTTGTGGGGTTTTTTCTCGTGGCGAGCTACGACGTACGAGGTCGCGGGCGGCGCCTTCCAGTTGCGCCAGGGTGTCGTCCAGAAAAACGAGCGGACGATACCCCTGGATCACGTCCAGTCGGTAGATACGGTGCAAGGGATCATCCAGCGCCTCTTCGACGTCGTCGAGGTGAGGATCGAGACGGCGGGCGGCGGGACGAGCGAGCCCGATGCCTCGCTCGCGGCCCTCGCCCGCGCCGACGCCGAAGCTCTGCGGCGTGAGATCGAGGGCTCGAGAAAAGAGCCCGCAGAGGCGGAGGAGGATGCCGGATTAGCCATCATCAGGCAGCTCGGGACGAGGGATCTCCTCCTCGCGGGGGCGACAAGCGGCCAGATCGGCGTCGCCCTCTCCCTTCTCGCCGTGGCCTCTCAAGTGTTGGACGACATCCTCTCCGACGACCTCGGCCGGCGCATCCTCGAGACCTTCGCACCGCGCTCCGTAACGACCGCCCTGCTCTACATCTTGATCCTCGGCCTCGTCGCGTGGCTCCTGGCGATAGCCGGGACGGTGCTGGCCTACACGGGCTTCACGCTCTCGCGCGACGGTGAGTTTCTGTACATCCGGCGCGGTCTCCTGGAGAGGCGGGAGGCAACGATACCGCTCGCCCGCATCCAGGCCGTCCGCGTGGTGGAGGGCCCTCTCCGCCAGCCCTTCGGCCTCGCCTCCCTGCGCGTCGAGAGCGCCGGTTACGGCGAGGACGCGGGTGTCTCGACCACCCTCTTCCCGCTCCTGCCGCGCAGTGAGATCCAGGGCCTCCTGCTCGTCGCGGCCCCCGAGTTTGCCGTCGACCCACCGCTGAACGAGCTTCCGAGACGTGCTCTCAGGCGCTACGTCCTCAGGTCCACCGTCCCCGTCCTGCTCGGTGCGGCCGGACTCTTCACGGTACTTGCCTTCGACTTCGTCTTTTGGGGACTGGCGGCCCTCTTACTCCTCGTGCCGGCAGCGCTCTATGGCTGGCTGCGCTACCGGGAGGCGGGGTGGGCTCTGGAGGACGACCGCCTCGTCGTCCGCTCCAGGCTCCTGACCCGCGCGACCGCCATCGCGCCCCGTCGCCGGCTGCAGTCGCGCGCTACGGTCCAAAGCCCCTTGCAGCGGCGCGCCAGCCTCGCCACTTTCCAGGCGAAGGTCGCCTCCGGCGGCGGGGGCGCTGAGCTCCAGATCGTCGACCTCGGCTCCGAGGCCGCCGAGAGCCTGGTCGAGAGTCTCGGACCCGGACAGCGGTAAGCCTCGGGCGCAAAGGGCTATGGGATCCTTCTGGGGCGGTTTGCGGAAGGTGCAAGCAATCCGCAACCCCTTCGCAAACCGCTCTAACGTCTCCTGAGCCCGGGGGCGGGGCGACTGTGTCCGAGGTCCACCCTCACCACGCTGCTCCACGGGAAGAACGAGGTCTCCTCGCCGGTGTCGACGCAGATGCCCCGGTCGTTGACCTCCGTTATCGTGCAGTCGAGCGAGCGCGGCGCGTCGGCGTCAACGTATCTGAGGTGCGCCTCCCGCCCGACCCATGCGTCGGGTACCATCTCCGCCAAAGCCTACTGCTCCTGCCCTTGCAGCAGTTCGACGGGGGTCGCGGCGTTCTGTTCGACGCGACGGACGGTGCTCTTGCCGCTCTCGTCTTCTTCGAGCATCCAGACTTCGTCCACGAGGGCGGATTCCTGGACCTCGGCGACGTGGGAGATGATGAAGATCTGGCCGAAGGAGCGCTTGAGACGGTCGAGGGCCAGGAGCACGTTGTTGCGGCGGTTCGCGTCCAGGCTCCCGAAGACCTCGTCCAGGATCAAAAACCCAAGCGTCGCGCCGCCGCCGCGGGCGGCGATGATCTTGGATAGGGCGACCCTCGCCGAGAGGCTTGCGACATCAGCCTCCCCGCCGGAGAAGCGGTCTATGGCGTAGGAGTCATCGAAGCGGTCGAGAAGCCTGACCCGGTAGTTCTCGTCGAACTCCATCCGCTCGTAGCGGTTGTCGGTGAGCTCGCGCACCAGCGCGGAGGCTTCGGCCTCGAGCATGGGCCGCGCCCGCGCCGTGAGGCTCTTGAAGAAGAGAGTGAAGAGCGCGTCCATCTCGTCCATCCTGGACGCCTCGGAGGCCCTCCGGTTGGCGAGCTTCCGGTCCGCGTCGAGCCGCCCCAGCTCCGCGCCAACGCGCTCTATCCGGTAGTCCGCGTCTTTCCACTCACCTCCGAGATGCTCCCGCGCGTCTCGTAGTCGACTCGCTCTGTCTTCCGCCGTAGCAACCCTCTGCGTGACCGATTCGTAGGCCGCCTCATCGAAGCCCAGAGCGGAGAGCTCCCGCCGCGTGGCTACCGCCTTCTCCCCGGCCTCGCCTGTGAGCCGGCGGGCCTCCTCCAGCGCCCTCTCCAACTCCGGCCGGGTCGCGAGACGGCGCTCGAGCTCGGCGGCCCGGCCCCGCGTCTCGTCGAGCCGCGCCTTCTCCCGTCTCTTCTCGCCGTGGGCCTCCGGATCGTAGGAGAGGCCGGCGAGCCCTTCGAGCACCTCTACGAGCTCCGCGGCGCGTTCTGTCTTCTCAGCGTGCTCGCGGGCGAGGCTCGCCACGCCGGGGCGGGCGTCGCGCAGGGACCGCAGACGCTCGCGGCGGGCGTGGGCCTCCGCCAGGTCCTCCTCGGTGGGGGCAGCGGCCCCTTCGAGGCGGGTCTCGAGCTCGCGCCTGTGCTCCCGGGCACGCTCCAGTGCCTCGAGCCTCTCGGCGGCGCGGTCCTCGGCGCGGGCGAGAGCCTCCCGCAGCTCGCGCCAGCGCGCGAGCTTCTCCGAGATCCCTCGCAGCTTCTTCCCGGTGGCGGCGGCGGCCCCTGCGAGCTTCTCGGCCTCCTTGTTCTCCCTGGCCGCGAGGCGACGGAGGGCCGCAGCCTGGCGGCGCAGGGTGTCGGATATCTCACGGTGCTCCCCATCCTCGAAGCCCCTGTGGCACGTGGGGCAGTGGTCCTCGGCCCCGCTGTCTATGGCCTCGCGGGCCTTGTCCACGTTCTTCGCCTCGCGCTCGTTGGCGGCCGCCCTTCCCCGGTGCGTGGCTGCGAGCTCCTTGAGCTTCTCCTCTTCCTCGCGCAGCTCGATCTCCCACTTCTCCAGGTCCTCGCCACCGGAGACGCCCTCGAGCTCCTCGACGAGGTGTCCCCTCTCGGCGAGCGCCTCCTCATACCGCTTTTCGGCCTCGCGCAGTTCCTCTTCGAGAAGCTTGAAGTCCTCGTGCGCTGCCTCCAGCTCCCGCAGATTCTCGTAGTGTTCCTCGGCCCGCGAGAGATATCGCGCCGCCCTCTCCAGTACGGCGGCGGCCTCGCCGAGCAACCCCGGCCCGTCCAGCTCGAAGAGCGCGGCCCAGCCCGGGAGGGGTTCATCCCCCTCACCATCCAGCTCCTCCAGCGTGTTCCAGACCTCGGACTCGATGGCCGCAACCCTGGCCTGCGCCTGCCTCAGCTCCCGCCGGGCAAGGTCTCGCCGCTCCGCCCGCTGCCGGTTCTCATCCAGCCTCTCGAGCTCGGCCTCCAACTCCGGCAGCCTCTCGAGCTCCGGCTTCAAGTTCCCGAGCTCCTCCTCGGGTTTCACCAGGTCCTCGAGACCTTTCTCTGCCTCCGCCGCCCGGTCCTCAGCCCGCAGTCGTTCGGCCTCGGCTTCCCGGAGCTCGCCGCTCAGGCGTGTGTGCTCGCGGTAGGCGGCGTCGAGCCTGGAGCGGGCCCCGCGGGCGCTCTTCAGCTCCTCTTCCGCCTCCTCGTATTCGCTGGAGACCTTCTCCAGCTCGTCTTCCAGGCGCCTGCACTCCGACTTCGCCTCTTCCAGCTCGCCCTGGAGGGATTCGAGGTCGGCTTCGGCGAGGCGGGCCTCGACGATGCGGGCTTCGGAACGGAGCTCGTTGCGGTCGGCGCGCAGGAACTGCTGGGCCACCTCGACGCCGCTGATGCCGAGCATCTTGCTTATGCGGCGCACGCGGCCTATGCCGTCGTCGTGCGCGAAGAAGCGGAGCTCCTTCTGCTTGGCGTAGAAGGTAGCCTCGAAGGTCGTGCGGTCCATGCGCAGCAGCTCCTCCTCGACCCAGCGGGTAACGTCGGCTGCTCCCGTCACGACCGTCTTGCCACCCGCGTCGCGCGCCTCGGCCGTCGTGGCGTTGCTTCTGAGGTGCCTGCGGACGGTGTAGGCGCCGCCCGCGGTCGAGAGCGTCACCTCGACGACCGTCGGGTCCTTCGCCGAGCCCCCGCTCCAGGGGATGGACTCGTTCGCGAAGCGCGGCCCGGCGCCCTTGGATCCGAAGAAAGCCCACAGGATGCTCT
>DASTQK010000178.1:0-3563 GCA_035761765.1 Rubrobacteraceae bacterium | reverse complement strand
GGTGGCGAGCGTGAGCCCGACTATGCCAGCTCGCAGCGCATTATGAGTGGTCGTCTGTGGCGTCGTCATGGCGGTTACTCTCCCGGTCTCGAAGATACGTCGGACTCGATGGCAGGTCGCGTCGCGAAGCTGCGCTTGTCGATGGGGGAGCGGCGTTCCGGCAGCAGGGCTACCGCTGCCGCCAGCAGCGCAAGAATGGCGAGCAGGGCCCCGATCCAATACGGCGCAGGGACGCCGAGGCGCTCGAAGGCGAGGCCTGCCATAACCGGCCCTACTACGAGGGTAACGCTGATAACGGCCTGCAAACCTCCCATGACCCTTCCCTGCACCCTCCCGGAGACCCGGCGCGAGACGAGAGCCGTGAGCGCCGGGATGGCGAGCCCGACCCCGACCGCCAGCAAGCCCACGACCGGATAGAGGAGTGGACCATAGGGGACGGTGGCTGTGAGCCCGAGACCGATCGCCATAACGCAGAGCCCGCCCAGCAGGAGCCTCCTCTCGCCGAAGCGCGGCTGCAGCCACCCGACGAGCAACCCCTGTGTAAGCACGGCGCAGACGCCGACAAAGGCGAAGAAGAAGGCGTTGGACGCCGCGTCCCACCCGAAGCGCGTGTTGGAGAAGAGCGGGAAGTTGGTAAGCAGCCCGGCGAAGGAGAGGTTGAGGAGGAGGACGGTGAGCAGGAACCACCGGATCTCCCGGATAGCGAGTACCCCGCGCAGCTGCGAGAGAGGGTTGAGACGCCTAAGCGGTGTCGGAACGCGTAGCCTGGAGGGGAGGGACTCTGGCAAGACGAAGAAGCCGAACGCCGCGTTGCAGAGTGCAAGCGTGGCCGCTGCGAAGGCCGGGGTGCGGAGCGAGAAGAGGCTGAGGAAGCCGCCGAGGGCCGGGCCCGCCATCAGCCCGAGCCCGAAAGCGGCCCCGATCAGTCCTAGCCCCCTGGCGCGGTCGTCCGGTGAGGTGCTGTCTGCTATGTACGCCTGGGCGGTCGCCTGGGTGCCGCCGGCCGCGCCGGCCAGCACGACGGCTGCGAAGAGCAACGAGAGCGTCTCGGCCAGCCCGAGCAGGAGGTAGGCGAAGGACGCGCCAAGCAGGCAGACGACCAGGACAGCACGGCGCCCGGTGCGGTCCGATAGGCCGCCCAGGAAGGGGCCGCCCATGAATTGCATGGCGGCATACACCGAGCCGAGCAGGCCGACGAGCGCCGCGCCGGCGGCGTACTCCCGCGCGTAGAAGGGTAGGAGTGGTATCACGAGCCCGTAGCCGACCATGTCAACGAAGACCGTGACAAAGATAAAGGCCAGCGGTGGCCAGCGAAGCCGGCGCCCGGATGCTAGTCTGGCTCGCACCGTTTGATCAGACGCCGCGTCTCTCCTACCACGGACTCCCTGACGTTCATATTCCCGGCGCTCACGGGCTGACCGAACGCGATCCTCGTGGTCACGTTGCGCAGCGCGGGTGTCAGCATCTGGAGCGTCGCTGCGAGCCACTCGCGGTCGCGCCCCTGACGGCGGATGAAGGTCAGGGGGTTGCGCAGGGCGGCTGGGGAGAGCACCCCGCAGACGACCGCGGGGACCACCGTGAGGTCGGCCACAAGCCGCGAGAATAGGTCGAGGCTCTCGGACCAGCGCTCGAGCGCCTCCGCGGCGCCGGGAAGCACCTTCGGGTCCGGCTCTATCCTCCCACCGGGGAAGGTTAGCACCGCCCCGCCGCGCCTCAGGTGCCGCGCGGCACTCCGGACCGCCCCGAGGCGCCCCGGCGACTCTTCGGGGACGGGGATCAGATACCGCGAGGTGTGAGGGAGCGCCGCGAGGAGCGGCCTACGCGCGGCCATCACGCGCAGATCCCTCCTCGGTACGGTGGCGAAGAGGGCGAGAGAGTCGGCCAGACCGGGATGGTTCGCCGCGAGCAGCACGGGACCCTCCAGCGGGATATTCTCCCTTCCTTCGACAACGACGCTCCGCGCCATCCTCTCCAGCCCCCACGCTCCGCCCGCGGCGAGACCCGACTCGCCCACGACCTCGTCGTAGGTCGCGACCTGGCGCGCGAGCCGCTCGGCCGGGACCCGGGCGAGAAGCTCCAGCGGACGTAGCTCTGCGCTCAACCCGAAGGCTTCGAGCAGCTCGTGCGCACACAGCTGCGTGAGGGTCTCGATGCGCTCCGAGCGCCCCTGCTCAGGCTCGTGTACCGGGGTTACCGTGGGTAGTTGAGAGACGTTATCCAACGCTTCGCGTCCTTGGCATCGCTACTTCACCTTACCAGTATGGCGGCGGCAGATGTGTTGTTCATCGTACAAATGGACTAATTCTGCCGGTCCTGGAGGACCGGTTCGAGGTAGCCGGCGCGTACTCACACCGATTTATACGCGTCCCGAGCTCCGGACGGTTCGTCGCGTGTGGATCCCTCAGGTGCCACCTTCGTCGCGGCGGCGCACGATCTCGACGGCAGAGGCCGCGAGCATGGTGTCGCCTAGCCTGACGTGGGGCTTGGCGACCCTGACCCGGACCGCCTCCACCGCCGGGAACTCCTCCACTACCGCTGCGGCTATCCTCTCGGCGACCGTCTCGGTCAGGTTGACGGGCGGGCCCTCGACGATCTCCTTCGCCCTCTGGTGAACCTGGCCGTAGTCAACGGTCTGCGAGAGGTCGTCGGAGCGGCCCGCGGAGCGCAGGTCGAGGCGGAGCTCGACGGACACGACGAAGGGCTGGCCCAGCTCGCGCTCTGCCGGCAGCGTGCCGTGCCGGCCGTAAAAGACCATGCCTTCGAGCAGGATGCTGTCTCCGGAATATAGCTCGCCACGATCCATCCGGGGCAGTATACGGGCACGTAAGTAATCGTGCGTGGCCGGAGGCATGCTAACCTGTTCGCAACAAACGAGGAGGCTATGATCGTTCGTCCCACCGTCACCGTGAGCTACGCGCAGACCCTCGACGGTCGCCTGGCCGCCGCGAACGGTTCTTCGCGCTGGATCAGCTCCCCCGATTCGCTCCGCTTCGCCCACAAGCTACGCGCCGAGCACGACGCGGTGGCGGTCGGCGCCGGCACCGCATGCAACGACGATCCCCGTCTGACGGTTCGCCTGGTTCCCGGCGACGACCCGTTGCGCGTCGTCGTGGACAGCGCATTTCGCACCCCGCTCTCCGCCGCTGTCCTGGCGAACGAAGCCGCAAAGGGCACCGTCCTCGCCGTGACGGACCGCGCCCCCTACGAGCGGTGCGCGGAGGCCGAGTCTCTCGGCGCGACCGTCCTTAGGCTTCCGCCGACCGGTAAGGGCAGGGTGGACCTCGATGCCTTGCTCTCCGGGCTGTACGCTTTGGGCGTGCGCTCCGTCATGGTGGAGGGAGGGGCGGCCCTCATCACCTCCTTCCTCTGCGAGCGGCTGGTGGACCGCCTCGCCGTGTGCATCGCGCCGAAGATCCTGGGCCGCGGCATCGAGGCCGTGGGCGACCTGGGCATCTCCGACCTGACGGACTCCCTGATGCTCACAGACACCGCCGTCACCCCCTACGGCGTGGACCTCGTAATCGACAGTCGCGTCGAGTACCCGAACGACCGCCGGTGAAACC
>DASTQK010000177.1:0-13365 GCA_035761765.1 Rubrobacteraceae bacterium | reverse complement strand
GCGCGGGCCTCCCCAAGCGAGGGCGTCAGGTTGAGGTTAGCCGTGCCGGTCATGGAGCACCCTCGCTACCTGATCGGCCCCGACCCCCTGCTCCTCGAGCAGGACCAGGAGGTGGTAGACCAGGTCAGCGGCCTCCTCGGCGAGGCGCTCGCCAGCGAGCGCCGCCACGACGACCTCGACAGCCTCCTCGCCGACCTTCTGGGCCACGCGCTCGGTCCTCTCACCCAGGAGCCTCGCCGTATAAGAGCCCTCCGGCATCTCGCGGTGCCGCCGGGAGATCGTCGCGGCCAGCTTGTTCAGCATCGCTCCGAGGTCGTATTCGCCGCCGTCACCCTCGATCCCTTCGCCCTCGACGGTCGTGAAGAAGCAGGTCTCCTCGCCCGTGTGGCAGGCGGGACCGCGCGGCTCTACTCTGTAGAGGAGGGCGTCGCCGTCGCAGTCCAGGCTGACCTCGACTACCCTCTGCGTGTTTCCGCTCGTCGCGCCCTTGCGCCAGAGCCCGGCGCGGGAGCGCGAGTAGTAGTGGGCCTCGCCGCTCATCAGGGTCTTCTCGACCGCCTCGCGGTTCGCGTAGGCAAGCGTCAGGACGGCGTTCGTGGTCGCGTTCTGGGCTATGACGGGCACGAGGCCCCTCTGGTCGAATTGGATCTCTTCCAGCCCGTTCACCTGACCGGGATTCCTGCTCTTCGCATATGCTCCTTGACCTCCGCTATTCTCCACTCACCGAAGTGGAAGATGCTCGCGGCCAGCACCGCGCCGGCCCCCGCGTGGACGGCCGCGACCATGTGCTTCGGACCCCCTGCACCGCCCGAGGCGACCAGGGGCACACCCGTCTTCTCGGCTACGGCGGAGATGAGCTCTAGATCGTAACCGCCCTCGGTGCCGTCGGCGTCCATGCTGTTGAGGACGAACTCGCCAGCGCCCCGCCTCTCTCCCTCCACGAGCCACGTGAGGACGTCCATCCCCGTGTTCAAGCGCCCTCCGTTCAGGTAGACCTCCCAGCCGGGGGCGGAGCCGGGAGCGGACGCGCGGCGCTTCACGTCCACGCTGAGTACCACGCACTGGCTACCGAAGCGCTCCGCGCTCTCGTTTATGAGGTCGGGGTTGCGGACGGCGGCGCTGTTTATGGAGACCTTGTCGGCCCCGGCGCGCAGCATGGCGCGCATGTCGCCGGCGCTCCTCACCCCGCCGCCGATGGTGTACGGGATAAAGACCTCCTCGGCGGTCCGGCGAGCCAGTTCGGTAGCGGTGTTCCGTTGCTCGTGCGAGGCGGTGATGTCGTAGAAGACGATCTCGTCCGCCCCCTCGCGGTCGTAGAGAGCGGCGAGCTCGACCGGGTCCCCGGCGTCTCTCAGATCCTTGAAGTTGGTCCCCTTCACGACGCGGCCGGCGTCCACATCGAGGCACGGGATTATGCGCACGAGGAGGCCCACCGTCACACGTAGGGCACGCCGACTGCCCGGCACTCCTCGGCTATACGGGCGTGAAGTATCTCGGAGGCAGGCAGCAGGACCGAGCCCTCGTCGCCGGTACCGACCACCACCGAGCCGTCACGACGCCGCCAGTGCCGGTGTACCGTGTAGGCCGCGAGCGTCCCTTCGATGAGGCTCGCGATCCGGTCGAGCTCCGCGTGCGAGAGCCCGGCGCTCACGTCTATCTTCGAGAGGTCCACGTTCTCGGACGCGGAGAGGTCGGCCGAGAGGTTGCCGGTCCTCAGGCGAAGGCCAGGGGTGTTCCAGAGGATGTCCACCGCCGTCTTGAGGGCCGTGGCGCGCGCCTCCTTGTTCCCCTTCCTCAGCTTCGGCTCCTCCATCTTCCTGAGCACCTGCGCGAGGTCCTTCCCGTTCGGCTCGTTCCACGAAGGCTCGCCGTCGCGGGCGGTGCGCTCTAGAGCCAGGATCTTGAGCGCAGCCGCCGAGTCCACCTCGGTAACCGTCCTCTGACCGCGCGTCCACGGGAAAGGGTAGTCCGTGTACTCGATCCCCACCCCCTCCAGCTGTGCAAGGAGCTCCTCGGAGTACGGCTCCCCGCCGAACATCTTGCGGCTCGCCGAGTACGCCGGCAGCGCCACTTTGGAGAGGATGCGCTCTATTGTGCGCGTACCCCGCTCGTTCGGGACGGCGAGCGGGGCATCGACGCCGACGATCACACCCCGCCGCTCGGCGGCGTAGTCCTCGATCGCCGCCGCTATCTGCCCGGCGTCCTCCGCGAAGGAGTTGGCGATGATGCTACCCCGCTCGTCCACCACCACGAGACACGAGTGGCGATCGCGCGCCTCGCCCGGCCTCCACGCCGCCGCGCAACCTACGAACCTCACACTCGAACCCCCGCTTCGGCGACCACCCCGGCTACCTCCTCGCAAGCCTCCCTGCACGTAACCTCGTCGGCGTGCTCGACCATGACCCGCACCACTGGCTCGGTCCCGCTCGGCCTGAGCAGTATGCGGCCCTGGCGGCCGAGCCGCTCCCGAACCCCCGAGACCGCCCGCTCCACCGCCTCCGAGGCGGCGAGCGCCTTCGCGGTGGCCGCGTCGGCTACGGCGACGTTTATGAGCTCCTGAGGATAGACTTCCATGACCCGCGCCAGCTCCGAGAGCGGCTCGCCGGTCCGGACCATGACGTCGAGGAGGGCTAGCGCGGTGACGATCCCGTCCCCGGTCGTGACGTGCTCGGAGAGGATCACATGCCCAGACTGCTCTCCCCCCAGGGAAGCACCACTTCTGCGCATGGCGTCCGCCACGTGCCTGTCTCCGACCGGCGTTACCTCGTACGGGATGCTCGAGTCCTCCATCGCCTTGAAGAAACCGAGGTTGGTCATGACGGTGACGACGACCCCGCCCGCGAGCGCCCCGCGCTCGGCGAGGTCCCGCGCGAGAATGGCGATGATCCTGTCCCCGTCCACGACGTCGCCCTTCTCGTCTCTGGCGAGCACCCTGTCGGCGTCTCCGTCGAAGGCGAACGCGACGTCGTGTCCCGAGGCGTCCAGGCTCTGCACGTGCGTGGAGCCGCACCCCTCGTTGATGTTCGTGCCGTCGGGCTCGTCCCCGACGACCGTAAGGTCTGCGCCCAGCTCCTCGAAGGCCATCGGCGCCACCTCGTAGGCGGCGCCGTTCGCGCAATCCAGGAGCACCCTGATCCCCCCGGCGCTCGGACGCAGCCGCGCCAGGATGCCCCCGACGTAGAGCCCCGCGGCGTCTTTCAGCCTCTCCACGGTTCCGACTCCACCACCTGTTGGGCGCTCGAGGTACGTCTCGCCGGTCAGGGACTCGATCCCACGCTCCTCCCCCGCTTCGAGCTTGCGGCCCTCGCCGGAGAAAACCTTTATGCCGTTGTCCGGGTACGGGTTGTGCGAGGCGCTCACCACGCTCGCTGCGGCTGCGCGGAGTCGTGGTGCGAGGGCTGCGACGCCGGGGGTAGGAAGGATTCCGGCGTCGATCACGCGGGCGCCGCCGCTCGCGGCGCCCGCTGCGAGGGCGTGGGAGAGCATCCCGCCCGAGAGGCGGGTGTCGCGCCCGACGAGGACCGGACCCCCGAAGAGCCGCGCGGCGGCCAAGCCGAGCCTCAGGGCGTCCTCGGGGAGGAGTCCCTCATTAGCGGTCCCGCGTACCCCGTCGGTGCCAAACGTGATAGGTCCTCTGTGCAAAGAGACCTCCTCCGCGCGAGACGGGCCCCTCCCTGACCGCCCGGATAGAGCGGCGAAAGGGGCCAGATAGGTCTGCTGCCCTAGCGCTTGGAGAACTGCGGGCGCTTGCGGGCCTTCTTGAGGCCGTACTTCTTGCGCTCGACGGCCCGGGAGTCCCGGGTGAGGAGCCCCGCGGCCTTCAGCTCGCTACGCGCCTCCTGCGACTCCTCGGCGAGCGCCCGCGCGATGCCGTGGCGCAGAGCGTCCGCCTGGCCCGTGGGGCCGCCGCCCTCCAGCCTGGCCACCACGTCGTAGCGACCGGCCTGGCCCAGCAGTTCCAGCGGCGAGCGCACCGCAGCCCGGTACGCCGGGCGCGTGAAGTACTCATCGAGGGGGCGGCCGTTCACCGTGATCTTGCCTTCCCCCGGGAGCAGCCTCACGCGCGCGCGGGCCGTCTTGCGCCGGCCCGTCCCCCTGTACAGAGTCTCCGCCATGCTCACCTCACCTCGAGCTTTTGCGGGCTCTGAGCAGCGTGCGGATGCTCGGGTCCCGCGTAGATCTTCAACTTCCTCAACTGCTTGCGGGCGAGCCGACTCTTCGGCATCATCCCCTTTACGGCCTTGCGCAGGATCTCGGTCGGCTGGCGCTCCAGCAGCTGCTCGTAGCTCGTCGTCTTGAGCCCGCCCGGATACCCCGAGTGCCGTCTGTAGACCTTCTGCTCGGCCTTCCGACCCGTGACCACGATCCTCTCCGCGTTTACCACGACCACGAAGTCGCCCGTGTCCACGTGCGGCGTGTACTGCGGCTTGCTCTTGCCCCGCAGTACTCTAGCGATCTCCGCCGCGAGCCGCCCGAGGGTCTGTCCCTCGGCATCCACGACGTACCACCTGCGTTCGACCTCGAGCGGCCGCGCCATGTAACTCTTCACTAACCCTCCGGAATCATACTAAGTTCTCACCAGTTGGCCTGGTATCAAACCGTAAGATAGTAGCATACATACCCGCTACTAACAGCTTCTCAGCCCCCGCGGACAATGGCGATGGTGAGCCCGTCTATCCGCTCCCTTAGAATGGGCAGGAGGATCGCCGATAGCCGCGAATCTCGGGCTATTCTCTCGTTGAACTCGTTGGTAGCCCGCGCCGATTCGCCTTCGGGGTCGAGGACGGTCCCGCCCCTGAGCGTGTTGTCCCCGAGGATGAGCGAGCCCGGGCGCGTGAGCCTCAAGGACCACTCCAGGTACTCGGGGTAGCCCCCTTTGTCCGCGTCTATAAAGACCACGTCGAAGGGGCCTTCGCCGTTCTCGGCTATCTCTGCCAGCAGCTCCCTTGCGTCGCCGACCCGGATCTCGACTTTGTCGGACAGCCCCGCGCGCTCGACGTTCTCGCGCGCGACCTCTGCGTGGCGCCCGTCTATCTCGAGAGAGACGAGCTCTCCGCCCTCGGGCAGCGCGCGCCCGAGGTGGATGGCGCTGTAGCCGCCAAGGGTGCCTATCTCCAGAACGCGCCTCGCCCCTACCATCTCCGCGAATAGCTGCAGGAGCTTCGCCTCGTTGGGGGAGACCTGTATCTCGGGCAGCCCGGCCTGGTGCGACTCCCGCACCGCGGCCTCGAGCGCTTCGTCCTGCGGCGCGAAGAGGTGCTCGATGTAATCGTCTATCCGGGCGAGCAGCCAGCCCGTGTTCTCGGTCTCAGCCAAGTTCCCCTCCTTTGAGATCCAGGTTGTCGTATCCCACACCGACGAGCGTGAGACCTTTGCTCGGGAGCGCCCCTCCGGCCTCGCTGCGCTCCCCGCCGGAGAGCAGTCGCTCGAAGGATGGTAGCGTGCGCGCGCCGTCAGCCACCTCGAGCATCGTGCCCACGAGCGTGCGGACCATGCCGTAAAGAAAGGAGTCGGCGGTCAGAGTGTATACGAGGAGGTCGCCGCTTTTCTCCCAGGCGGACTGGCTCACGATCCGCTCGAAGCGGACGTGGTAGGTCCTGCTCGGGGTGAAGGCGCGGAAGTTGTGGACGCCCCGGAGGAACTCTGCGGTGCGCTGCAAGAGCTCGAAGTCCAGGTTCCTTGCGACGTAGGTTGTGCGGTGGCGCCTCAAGGGTGAGCGGACGGGATCGTTGACGATGCGATACTCGTAGCTCCTGCTCTTCGCGTCCCTGCGGGCGTCGAAGCCCTCCTCAGCCTCGACGCAGCGCCGGAGCGCGAGGTCCTTCGGGAGTACCGCACTCGCCTTGTAGGCGATTACGGACGGTTCCAGTTCCACATCGGTCTCGAAGGAGACGACCTGACCGCTGGCGTGCACGCCGGCGTCGGTGCGCCCGGCGACGCTGAGCTTTATTGGGTGGCGAAGCACGGTTTGCAGGCCCTCTGCGAGCGTTCCCTCGACCGTCCTCATACCGGGCTGGACGGCCCAGCCTGCGAACTCGGAGCCGTCGTACTCCACGAGGCCGGCGCACTTCTTCAAAGTAGGATGACCGCGAAGACGACTAGCGCGGCGGCGCAGAGGACGAGTGCGTCCCGGGTACGGAAGCGCAGCTCGCGGTAGCGCGTCCGGCCTTCGTCGCCCCTGTATCCCCGGCTCTCCATCGCTTCGGCGAGCTCGTCGGCCCTGCGGAAGGCACCTATGGTGAGCGGCACGAGAACGGGCAGCAGCGCGCGAGCGCGTCTTATCGGGCCACCCTCCGAGAAGTCCGCGCCGCGGGCGGCCTGGGCGCGAGTGATCTTCTGCGCCTCCTCGTGCAACGTGGGGATGAAGCGGAGCGCGATGGTGATCATCATCGCCAGCTCGTGCGCCGGGAAGCGAACCCTTTTGAGCGGAGAGAGGAGATCTTCGATGCCGTCGGCGAGCGCCACAGGCGCGGTCGTCGCCGTGAGCAGTGCCGCAGTGGAGACGAGCAGGAGTATCCTCGACGCGAGAAAGAGACCCCTGAGGAGACCACCTTCGTGCACCTGAACAAACCCCCACTCGAGGAGCAGCTCTCCCTCCCTGGAGAAGAAGATGTGGAAGAGCGCCGTGAGCGCCACGATGAAGGCGACGGGCCTCAGGAAGCCGACGAACGTTCCCGGCGGGACCCGGCTCGCCGCTAGGAGAAGGACGACCACCGCCGAGACGAGGAGAAAACCGGCGGCGGAGTCCACCAGAAACAGGGCGACGGCCAGCGCCGCGGTGCCCAGGATCTTGGCCCGCGGGTCCAGCCCATGCAGAGGCGAGGCTACCGGGTAGAACTGGCCCAGAGTACGGCCCGCCGTCATACCCGCCCCTCCAGCAACCCCTTTAACGCAGCCAGCGTCTCCTCGAAACGGACTGGCCTTCCGACCTCCGGGTGGGCTCCCCTCAAGGGGCGGACCGCCCGCACGGTCGAAGGAGCCGTCGCCGGGTGCGCGTAGAAGACCTCTTCGGGGGCTCCTACCACCCGCACCTCTCCGTTCTCCAGGACGCACACCCTGTCGGCGACCTCGGCGACCTCGTCGAGGTCGTGGGAGACTATGACGACCGAGGTACCTTCTTCCCGCAGGGCGCGCACCACGCCTAGCAGGTCCTCCCGGGTAGCGGGGTCGAGCCCGGCTGTCGGCTCGTCGAGCACGAGTACCTCGGGAGCCATAGCCAGCACACCTGCTATCGCGACCCGCCGCTTCTCGCCGCCGGAGAGGGCGAAGGGGGATCGGCCGGCGAGGTGGGAGGCGCCGAGAAGGCTGAGCGTCTCGCCGACCCTAGTGTGCACCTCTCCCTCGCTCAGGCCCAGTCGGCGCGGGGCGAAGGCGACGTCCTCCTCGACGGTCGGGGCGAAGAGAGCGGCCTCCGGGAACTGGAAGACGAGGCCCACCCGCCCGCGCAGCTCGCCGCCTCTGAGGGTTCGCGCGTCCGCGCCGTCCACGAGGACGCGGCCGCTCGTCGGCACGAGAAGGAGGTTCAGGTGCTGGACGAGGGTGCTCTTGCCCGAGCCCGTCCCGCCGACTACCCCGAGCACCTGCTCGGGCTCGACCGCGAGCGAGACGCCCCGCAGCGCCTCGACCTCGAAGGGGGTCCCTGGCGCGTAGACGTGGCGCACGTTCTCCAGCTCGATCCTCACCCTGCGCGCGCCCCGCTCTTCTCCACGACCGCCGCCGCGAGATCCTCCGGCGTCCGGCACAATCCGAGTCCGAGCTCCGCTGCGAGCCGCAGGGCGGTGGGGAGCACGAGACGATTGTCCCGCAGGAGGTCCGGGTCGGAGACCAGACTCTCCGGGCTCACGTCGGCGACGAGCCTTCCGGCGCCCAGCACCAGCACACGGTCGGCGTCGAGCAGCTCGTCGAGGTGGTGGGTGACGTGGACTACGGTCCTCGCCCCCCGCAAGGCCTCGAGCCTCTCGAGGACCCCCCTTCGACCGGCGGCGTCGAGCATCGAGGTAGGCTCGTCGAGGAGGAGGACCTCAGGGTCGAGGGCGAGGAGACCTGCCAGCGCGACTCGCTGCTTCTCGCCGCCGGAGAGGGTGTGGGGCTCCCTCCGCTCGTAGCCATCCAACCCGACGGCCCGGATGGCCTCCCGGACCCGCTCGCGCATCTCATTGCGGGAGACACCCACGTTCTCGAGCCCGAAGGCGATGTCGTCCTCTACGAAGGGCGCGACGAGCCCGTTCTCCGGATTCTGGAAGAGCATCCCGACCCTCTTGCGGACCTCGAACGGTTCCGCCGCCGGGTCGAAGCCCGCTACACGAACCTCGCCGGAGTCGGCGCGCAGGAGACCGTTCATGAGGCGCAGGAGAGTGGACTTACCTCCTCCGTTCGGACCGACGACGCCGACGTACTCCCCGGCGCGGACCTCGAAAGAGATCTCGCCGAGCGCGGGCCTCCCGGAGTCGAGGTAGGAGAAAGAGACGTTCTCGCAGGAGACGACGGGGGGCCCGCCGTGGCGGGCCCCCTCGTGATTGCGGTTATCCACGCCGGGCGCTTACTCAACCGTGTGGTTGACCAGCTCCAGGTAGACCGTCTCGGCGCCGTCTCCGAGCCGGGGTCCCAGCTTGAGGATGCGGGTGTAGCCCGAGTTGCGGTCGTCGAGCCCGGGAGCCACGTCCTCGAAGAGCCGCCGGACTACGGTCTTGTCTTTCAAGACCTTCACCGCCTGCCTGCGCGCGGCCAGGTCGTCCTTCTTGGCCGTGTTTATGAGCCGGTCAACGATGCCGCGCAGCTCCTTCGCCTTCGGAGCCGTAGTTCTTATGCGGCCGTGTACGAAAAGCTGTCCCGCCATCGTGCCGAGCATCGCCTTGCGGTGCTGCGCTTCGCGGCTCAGTTTGCGGCCCCTCCTAGCGTGCCTCATTGCCCTCGCTCGCAAGGTCGTAGCCGTACTCGAGGAGCTTCGAGCGGATCTCGTCCACGCTCTTCATCCCGAGGTTGCGGATGTTCATGAGCTCCTCCTCGCTCATCGTCGCGAGCTGGCCGATGGTGTCGATCCCCTCACGCTTGAGGCAGTTGTAGGAGCGGACCGTGAGCTCCAGGTCCTCGACCGGGCGCTCGTCGGTGATCACAGGCCTGCCGCCGCGCTGGCGCGGGTCGGCTGCGCCGGAGCCCTGGTAGCCGTCGGTGAAGAGCCCGAGGATGTCTATGAGCTGCCGCGAGGCCTCCTGCAGGGCCTCCTGCGGAGCGATGCGCCCGTCGGTGAAGACCTCGATTGTCAGGGCGTCGAGGTCGGCGCGCGCGCCGGCCCGCGTCTCCGTAACCGAGTAGTTCACCCGCTGGACCGGCGAGAAGAGGGAGTCCACGGCTATCACCCCGATGGGGTCGGCGTCGCTCTTGTTCTGCTCGGCGCGGGCGTAGCCCTGGCCGTTCTCGACGGTGAGGCGCATGTCCAGGTGCCCACCCTCGGAGACGCTCGCTATGTAGGTCTCGGGGTCGACTACCTCGACGTCGGCCTTGAGCTCTATGTCCGCGGCCGTCACCTCGCCGGGGCCGTCCTTGGTGATCACCAGCTCTATGGGCTCCTCGCGCTCGAGCCTGAACTTCAGATCCTTCACGTTGAGAATGATGTCCACCACGTCCTCTTTGACACCGGGGATGGTGGAGAACTCGTGGGAGACACTCTCTATGCGGACCTTCGTTACCGCAGCACCGGAAAGCCCGGAGAGCATCACGCGACGCAGGGAGTTGCCCAGAGTGTGCCCCAGGCCGCGCGGGAGCGGCTCGGCGACAAAGGTCCCGCGTCGCTCGTCTTCCTCTTCCACCCTGAAACGGGGCGGCGCTATATCCAACATCGTCAAAATACCACCTGCTTACGTAGAAAAAGGTTCTACCGGCTGTAGAACTCGATTATGAGCTGCTCCTCGACGGGCGTGTCTATCTCGTCCCGGCTAGGGGAGTGGAGCACCCTGCCCGTGAAGTTCTCGTGGTCGGCCTCGAGCCACGCCGGGACGGCCACGACGTTATCGACGGCGTCCGTAATGGGCTCCAGGTTCCGGCTCTTCTCCTTCACGGTTATGACGTCCCCCTGCCTGAGGATCGCCGAGGGTATGTTGTGCTTGCGCCCGTTGAGGAGGAAGTGCCCGTGCGAGACGAGCTGGCGCGCCTGCGGTCTGCTGGTCGCGAAGCCCATGCGGTAGACGACGTTGTCCATCCTGAGTTCCATGAGCCTCAAGAGGTTCTCGCCGCTGACCCCCTGCATACGGGTCGCCCTGTCGTAGGCCCGCCTGAACTGCTTCTCGGAGACCCCGTAGTACCAGCGAGCCTTCTGCTTCTCGAGGAGCCGCATGCCGTACTCGGTCTGCCGCTGTCGGCCCCGGCCGTGCTCGCCAGGGGGATAGGGCTTCTTCTCAAGCGGGTTCTTCCGCATCGAGGAGAGCATCACCCCGGCACGCCTGTCTCGCCGGCCCCTCGGCCCGGTATAACGCGCCACTAGCCCCTCCTCCTCTTAGGCGGCCGGCAACCGTTGTGAGGCTGGCCCGTCACGTCCTTTATGGAGAGCACCTCGATGCCAACCGCCTGAAAGGTCCTGGCGGCCATGTCCCGTCCCGAGCCGTGGCCCTTGACCTCGATGTCCACGCGCCTCATCCCCTGGTCCATGGCCTTGTTAGCCACGCTCTCGGCCGTCATCTGGGCCGCGTAAGGGGTGCTCTTGCGGCTACCCTTGAACCCCAGAGAGCCCGCGGACTCCCAGGCTATGACGTTGCCCTCGGTGTCCGTGACCGAGATGATGGTGTTGTTGAACGAGCTCTTTATGTGCACCACGCCTGTCGGGATGTTCCTGCGCACCCGCCTGCGCGAGCGAGAAGCTCCCCTGCGCTGCTGACGCTGCCTGCCCATCTACCTCTTCTTCCTCCCGCCTATGGACGGCTTCGGGCCCTTGCGCTGGCGGGCGTTGGTCTTCGTCCGCTGCCCGCGCACCGGGAGACCCCGGCGGTGCCGGATCCCACGGTAGGCTCCGATGTCTATGAGCCGCCTGATGTTCTGGTTCACCTCGCGCCTCAGGTCGCCCTCGACCTGGAGGTTCTCGTCCACATAGGACCGTATCTGGCCCACCTCGCCCTCGGCCAGGTCCCTCACCTTCGTGTTCGGGTCGACGCCGGTCTCGGCCAGGATCTTCCTCGCCGTCGAACGGCCGACACCGTAGACGTAGGTGAGGCCGACCTCGATCCTCTTCTCCCTCGGCAGATCTACGCCCGCTATGCGCGCCATGCTCTAACCCTGCCTCTGCTTGTGTCTGGGGTTGGTGCAGATGACCCGCACCACCCCGCGGCGCCTTATGACCTTGCAGCGCTCGCAGATCGGTTTCACGCTCGCTCTTACCTTCACGTTCTCTCCTACTCTTTAGGTCCTGAACCTGTAAGTAATACGTCCCCGGCTCAAGTCGTAGGGGCTCAACTCCACCTTCACCCGATCGCCCGGCAGTATCCGGATGTAGTTCATCCGCATCTTGCCCGAGATGTGCGCGAGCACGTTGTGCCCGCTCTCGAGTTCGACTCGAAACTGCGTGTTGGGTAGCGCCTCGGTGACGGTGCCTTCAACCTCTATGACGTCTTCCTTGGCCAAGGACCTCCTATCTCAAACGGTTACAAGATGGCTCTAAAGCCAAACGGATATGTTATCATGCCCGACCCGCTCCTCACACCCCGGAGAGCCCCTCATCACCCGCTCTCGCCGCCGTTTTCGGTGAGCACCCAGGGACCATCCCCCGTGACGGCTACGGTATGCTCGAAGTGGGCGGCAAGCGAACCGTCTGCGGTATAGATCGACCATCCGTCCCACTCGCTCAGGCGGATATCGTAGCTACCGAGCGTGATCATGGGCTCTATGGCGAAGGTCATGCCGGGGAGGAGGCGCGGCCCGGTACCGGGATGGCCGTAGTTGGGGATCTGGGGGTCCTCGTGCATCTTGCGCCCGACCCCGTGGGAGACCAGGTCGCGCACCACCCCGTAGCCCCGGCTCTCGGCGAGCGACTGTATGGCGTGGCCGATGTCCCCTAGGTGGTTGCCGGTGCGCGTCTGCTCGGTAGCCGCCTCCAGGCACCGCCGGGTGGTCTCCAGGAGCCTGGTGGTCTCCCTGGGGATCTCGCCGACCGGAACCGTCGTGGCGGAGTCGGTCACGAAGCCCTCGTAGCGGACGCCCACGTCCAGGGAGATAATGTCCCCCTCCTTCAGGCGGTACGGACCGGGTATGCCGTGTACGATCATGGCGTTCGGCGAGGCGCAGATCGAAGCCGGGAAGCCCTGGTAGCCCTTGAACTCGGGTCTGCCACCGTGGTCGTGGATGAAATCTTCGGCCAGAGAGTCGAGGTCTCTCGTCGTAACACCCGGGCGGACGCTCCCGGCGAGCATCCTCAGGCAGGCGGCCGTAATGCGACCGCCCTCGCGCATCGCCTCGAGCTCGGTGTGGCTCTTGCGGACGATCAAGGACTCTGCTCCATCGACTCGAGAATGTCCCCGGCCACCTCGGAGATATCCTGTGTGGCGTCCACCTGCGCGAGGATACCCCTGTCGGCGTAGTAGCCCTTCAGGGGTTCGGTGTGCTCGTGGTAGACCTCCAGGCGGCGCCGGATCGACTCCTCTGTGTCGTCCTCGCGCTGGACAAAGGGGCCGGGGTCCTCCTCCGAGTCCTCGGGCGGCGGGTCGTACTCGACGTGGTAGATGTTGCCCGTTGCCTCGCTCGTGCGGCGCCCCGAGAGGCGCTCGACCAGCAGGTCGTCGGGGGCCTCGAGGGCGACGGCAGCGTCGAGCTCGGCCTCTATCTCGGTCAGCATCCTGTCAAGGGCCTCGGCCTGGGACTCGTTGCGCGGGAAGCCGTCCAGGATCCAGGAGTCAGCCTCGTCCAGGTACGGCTTCATCATCTCGATAATGATCTCGTCCGGGACAAGCTCCCCGCGGTCGTTGTAGTCCTTAATGGTCTGGCCGAGCTCGGAGCCGGACTTGATCTCCGCGCGCACCAGGTCGCCGGTGGAGATGTGCTTCGCGCCCGTCTCGCGCGAGATCCGCTGCGCCTGTGTTCCCTTGCCGGCCCCCTGGGGCCCCAGAAGTACTATCCTCATCGCTTCTTCAAGAACCCTTCGTAGTTGCGCATCATCAGCTGGCTCTCGAGCTGGCGCACCGTGTCCAGCGAGACGCCGACCACGATCAGCATCGAGGTCCCGCCGAGGAAGATCGACTGGGGCAGGCTCATCACCCCCGTGATCAGGTACGGCAGCACCGCGACGGCCGCCAGGAAGACCGCTCCGAAGAGCGTGATCCTGGTGAGCACGTTGTTCAGGTACACGGCGGTCGGCTGGCCCGGACGGATGCCGGGGACGTAGCCGCC
>DASTQK010000176.1:0-6015 GCA_035761765.1 Rubrobacteraceae bacterium | reverse complement strand
GCCGCCGCCCCGGCCTTCGCCCAGGCGAGCGCCGTCGGTGGCAGCGTCCAGTACGTCGACTGTGACCAGATCCAGGCCGCCGTGACCGCTCAGTACAACACCGGTAACGAGCAGGACCTCGCTGGCGTTGCGCAGGAACTTGGTGTTAGCCAGAACCAGGTGCTTGCGTGTCTCGGCAGCATCGCTGCTGGTGAGGACGTGAACATCAACACCGCTGCACCGGCTCCTGCAAAGGCTCCTGCAAAGGCTCCTGCAAAGGCTACTGCAAAGGCTACTGCACCGGCTCCTGCGCCGGCTCCCGCACCGGCTGCTAGCCCTACAGCCACGGCTGCTGCAACCACGGCTGCTGCTCCTGCGGCCGCCCCGGCCGAGCTCCCGCCGACGGGTGGTGCTTCGCTGATAGCGCTTGGCGCGGGTGCGCTGCTCGTGGCCGGTGGTCTTGTGGCGCGCAGGATCATGCGGTAAGTAAGAACCGGGCGCAAGCGTCTAGGGAGGCGGGTCCGCTAGCGGACCCGCCTTTTCTTGGCTTTGCTACTCTGAGGCTTCGATATCCGGCTGCACCCACATCCGTACTGCCTGCTCGCCCGCGGCGTAGTGGGCGTAGGCCAGGATCGTCTCTTCCTGTGAGGTGAGAGCCTCGCCGAGGGACTGTTTGAGCAGGATCTCTCTCACCCGCTCCCTGATCTCCTCTTCGGTCATCGCGAAAGTATCGTGCCCTGGCCCCGCACACGCAAGCCTCATCTCGCACCTCCGATCCGTCATATGCACTGCGTGAAAGGCGGCTCTCGGCACGTCAGATGCGCTACTCGTCAGCATCTCAGGAAGGTAGTGTGGTTCTTCGCTCGGCGGCGGAAAGTTGAATTGCCGAAAGCGAGGTATTGAAAAGGCCGAAGCGTGCTGATAGATGCCCGGAACGGGCGGCGTGCTGACCGCTCTAGCGCGACCCGGCGATCTGGCGCACGACGAGCGAAGCGACGAAGAACGCGGCGGCCCTCACCGCTCCCTGCAGCGCCGCCTCCGTCAGGTCGTCTTTGATACCGCGCCGCTCCGGTATCTGCTCGGCGATATACCGGTTCACCGGGCGAGTAAGGATCATGGCTATGCCTATGGCCAGCACGGTCAGAAGCCGTCTCTGGGTCTGGTCGCTCAATCGGGTTCCTCCTTTCGAGAGCGCGGGGTTAGCGAGCCCGCGCATCTCCCTCACCTTCTCTATGCCACCTACGGTGATCGTGTACTCCGGCGGCGTACCGGTCTGCTTGACGTAGCCCCCGTTGAGCAGGTACCTGAGCGCGACATCGCACTCGGGGGAGCCGGGCTCCAGACCTGCCTCCTTGGCCGCGCTCTGGTCGGGCGGTGAGTCCGCATTGCCGATGGGGACGGCCTTGAGCGGGTTGTGCCCGGAGAAGTCGTAGAACGCCCCGAGGAGACGCCACGCGTCTTCTTCCACGCCGCTGGTCGTCATGCCCGCACCTCCTCTTGGGTTTCAGGTCTCAGGCTTCAGGTAACAGCTCTTGGCCGATGCCTGAAGCCTTCCCCACATTTACCCCGGCTACGGCGCGAGATAACCGCGTCCCCTCACGGGGTCTCTTCAGATCGGTCGAACCCTCCCGGCTCGGATGCACAGGCGAGAGACTCCGCACCGGGAAGATCCTTGAGCCTGATGCCTGAAACCGAAGGGTGGTAAGGGCCGCGCCCCTCGTGCAAAATAGCCTCGGGCCGCCGTCGGCGGCTTTGTCGTAGTTCGGACCCGGAGGGGGTGGTTCTTGCCCGGTCGAGGAGTGGTGAGAGAGCGGCGAAGAAGGGTGACCTTAGCGGCGCTGGTCGCGTTCGTGCTCGTGACGGCGTCATTTCCGGGAGGCGGCGCCGCGGCGCAGGAGGGAGACCAGGGAAGCGCTCCCGACCCGCCAAAGATAAACGCCGGGGCGTGGGCCCTCGTGGACACCGAGACCGGACTCTATCTCGCGGGCAAGAATCCGGACAAACGGATGCCCATAGCCTCGACCACCAAGATCATGGTCGCCCTCATCGCCCTGGAGGACGGGGCTGACCTCGACGAGGAGGTGGCCATCTCCGACCAGGCCGAGCGCTTCGTGGGGTCCGTCTACAGCAACATCGGGCTCATAAGCGGCGAGCGTCTGAGCGTGAGGGAGCTCCTGGTCGCCTCCCTCGTCCCCTCGGGCACCGAGGCGGTCTACGCCCTGGCCGAGCACCTGGGCGGCGGAGGGGGCAAAGCCGGCGTCGAGAACGCGGTGGAGGAGATGAACCGGAAGGCCGAGGAGATGGGCCTGGAGAACACCCACTTCGAGAACCCCGCAGGGCTCGACACCCGCGAGCACTACTCTAGCGCCCGCGACCTCGCGGAGATCACACGCGAGGCGATGGAGTACCCGGAGTTCCGCGAGATAGTTGACACCGAGACGGCTACGATCAGCACCCAGTCCAGAAAGATAGAGGTCTTCACCACGAACAACCTCCTCTACATCTACGGACCGGCCGCGGGGGTGAAGACGGGCACCTCGCCCGAGGCGGGTCCCTCGCTCGTCGCCGCCGCCAGAGAAGGCGACGAGGCATACACAGCGGTCGTGCTCGACGCGAACGGCGAGCAGTACCGCTTCGAGGCGGCCCAGACGGCGCTGGATTTCGGCTTCGCCGACTACGAGCGCGAGGCGCTGGTGCGCGAGGACCAGGTGTACGACAAGGTGGGGCTCCCGTTCCGCCGCGAGGAGACCGTGGGGCTCGCCGCCGCCGAGGACGTGCCGGGCCTCGTCGGTCCCGGCCTCGAGGTCGAGCGCCGCACTACCACGCGCGAGCCGCCGCCCGAGGCGCAGGCCGGTCAGGAGCTCGGCACCATCGAGGTCCTCGTTGACGGCCAGAGCGTCGGCACCTCGCCACTGGTCACCAAGAGGGGCTACGAGGAGGCCTCGCTGTGGCAGAAGATCCGGTACTGGTCATCCGGCGCGGCGAGTAGCGTCTCCGGCTGGGTTTCGGGTCTGTTCTAGGTTTTGAGGTCTTCAGGTTCTCGAGGTATCGGGAGTCCGACCGGACTCCCGATACCTCCCCAAGCCTCGGAACCTCGGTACGTGTGGTGCTATAGTCGCAACCTGACGGTTGAGGGGCCGCGAGGGGAGGAGCCTTGAGATGGTGAGCGTCGGGGAGAAGGTGCCTTACTTCGAGTTGCCGGACCAGCAGGGCTACCCCTGGAGTCTCTCGGGCGAGCTCGAGTTCGGGCCCGTGGTGCTGGTCTTCTACAGGGGCGACTGGTGCGCGTACTGCAACGGCCAGCTCGCCAGCTACGCGAGACGGTTCGCCGAGTTCGAGCGGCGCGGGGCGCGGGTCGCCGGAGTGAGCGTCGACCCGCCGGACGACAACGCGCGGCTGGTCGGAAAGCTCCGGCTTCCGTTTCCGCTCCTGAGCGACCCGCGCGGCGAGCTCCTCAGGCGCCTGCGCCTCTGGGACGAGCGGACTGGCGTCGCGAAGCCCTCGGTCCTCGTGCTCGACCGCTCGGGTGAGGTCCGCTACCTCTACTCGGGCAGCGACTTCGCAGACCGTCCCCGCGACGAAGATGTACTCGCGGCCCTAAAAGGCATGGACGCCTCCATAGAGCGCATCACCGGAGGGCCTGAGATCGTGGTCTCGGCGACGGAGGCCCGCGAGAGCAGCGTCCGCCCGAACAGACCCCGTATCTCCCTGGACGAGCTCCTGTCCTATTACCGGGGCGCCTACTTCGCCACCGTCGCTCTGTCGGGAAGGTTCGGCGGGTGGGGCCGCTCGGGACGCAAAGCTTTCAGAGAGGTGGAATGCTACCGGGCGATGCTTCTCGCCTACCGTGGAGCCCTGGAGGACACCGTCCGATTCGCGCTCGAGGAGGGCTGAGGCTCAGAACATGCTCGTCGCTATGCCGGCGATCAGGGACACCACCGCCCCGCCGAGCCCGGTCACGGCGACGTAGAGGAGTTTCCTGAGCAACGAACCGGGCTTCTGGGGGGAACCATCGCCCATTGCCACGAACATGCCGTAGAAGGACGCCACCACGCAGACCCCGAACCCTGCCAGGGCGAGGAGAGCCAGCGTAGGGTCGAGGTAGAGGTCCCGGTAGAGCACGAGCACGACCACGAGCACCGCGGTGCCGACGGCGCTCAGGTGCTTGAAGAAGTCGAAGTAGCCTCGCAGCGCCTCTCGGTCGCCCTCCCGTGGCCCCAGCCGTCTGCCTGTCTCTCCCATCGCGGCCATTTTCTCACGAGAGCGGGCCTCCCGCGTGGCAGGGAGAGCGGCGGGTAACTATAATCGGTGCCTCCGGAGGGGCGGTGGGGTGAGCAGGGCTCTAACGAGGCGAGACTTTCTGAAGGCTGTGGGCGCCGGGGCTGCGGGGACTGCCCTGCTCGCCGGTGCCGCCTACGCCTCCTCCGGCAAAGCGCCGGAGACCAACGTGGTGCTCATCATCATCGACAGCCTGAGGAAGGATCACATCGGCGCCTACGGCAGCGAGGGGATCCGGACCCCCAACCTCGACGCCCTCGCCAGGGACAGCCTGCTCTTTAGCAGGGCATATCCCGAGTCCATACCAACGATCTGCGCGAGGAGGGCCATACACACCGGCCTCAGGACCTGGCCCTTTAGAGACTGGGTGCCGCCCAAGGGTGAGGACATAATCCTGCAGGGCTGGCAGCCGATACCCAACTACCAGACCACGCTCGCCGAGACGATGCAGGCGGTGGGGTACGGGACCTACCTCGTGACGGACAACATGCACCAGTTCAAGCCCTCCTACAATATTCATCGTGGCTTCGACGTCTTCGACTTCTTTCGCGGCCAGACCACAGACAACTACAGGCCGGCGTGGACCTACCCGAAAGACAAGGTCGACCAGGCCCTCGTCAAGGGCAACATCCCCGCCATGACGGGCCAGATGCGCCAGTACTTCGCCAACGTGAAGGAGCGCAAGACGGAGGCCGACTGGTTCTCCCCCATGGTCTTCTCCCAGGCCGCAGAGTACCTTGATGTCCTGAGCAAGGGCGGGCCCTTCTTCCTCACCGTGGACAGCTACGATCCGCACGAGCCCTGGGACCCGCCCGAGAAGTACGTCGAGATGTACGACGACGAGCCCTACAACCTCAAGGAACCGTTCTCTGTGATCTACGGCCCGAGCAGCTACCTGCTGCCGAGGGAGCTCGAGAGGATGAAGGCACGCTACTCGGCGGAGGTCACGATGATGGACCGCTGGCTGGGCCGTTTCCTCGACAAGATGGAAGAGCTTGACCTCTTCGATAACACCCTGCTCATACTGCTCTCCGACCACGGCGTCGCCCACGGCGAGCACGGTTACACGGGCAAGCCGGACAACGTGCTCTGGCCCGAGGTTACCGACATCCCGTTCTACATAAGGCACCCCGAAGGCAAGGGGGCGGGACAGACCAGCGAATACTACGCCTCAACCCACGACGTGGCGCCAACGATCCTTGGCTCCCTCGGCATCGAGCCGCGGCAGGAGTTGGACGGCCAGGACCTCACGGTCTTGCTCGGAGGCGGGAAACCCGAGGCGAGACCTCACTTCTCGATCGGCTACAACGATCATGTCTGGGCCCGCGACGACCGCTACGTCATGTTCAGCACCAACCAGGGCGCCGACGCCAAACTCTACGACGTAGAGCAGGACCCTGGTATGCACAACGACATCGCAGGGGCCGAGCCCAACGTAGTAAAGCGGATGTTCGAAGGCTACATACTAAGAGACGCCGGCGGCCCCCTGCCCACCTACGACTACGGCACCGACGCCAGATAGAACGCTCCAGCGCCGTACCCCAGTGCTCAAGGTATATCCGACCGCTCCCCGAGCGCCCACTTCACCCTCTCCACCGCAGGCGGGATCACCTCGCCTATGCCCGCCCATACGCGCAGTGTTGCCGCCCCGTCGTAGGGCGTCTTTCCCCGGTTGACTAGGACCACCCGAGCACCCGATCTGAGCGCCAGGCCAACGAGCGAGGCCGCAGGCTGCACCAGGAGCGAGGAGCCGAGGAC
>DASTQK010000175.1:0-12331 GCA_035761765.1 Rubrobacteraceae bacterium | reverse complement strand
GGATGGACCTGAACATGGTCTACAGCGAGATCCCGGAGGATTAGCTGATCGGCCAGCGCGCCGTCCGGGGATCCCCGGACGGCGCGCTGGCCGATCAGCTAATCCTCCGGGATCTCGCTGTAGACCATGTTCAGGTCCATCCCCTGCGCCCTCCGTAGCAGCCGGAAGCCGACGTAGAGAGCCAGCGCCACCACGTAGAGCGCCGCCATGTAGATCAGGGACTGCGGGTTGTTCACGGCGTAGACGGAGTCGGTGATCCACTTGTACAGACAGAAGATCAGGAAGACCGCGAAGGCGGTGGCCGCGACCGTGACCAGGGGTAGCCCGAGCACGTTGTAGCGGGCGATCGGGGAGGCGTTATAGATCTCGGGCCTGCGCCAGGGCAGGACGGCCGCTGCTATCGCCGAGCCCAAGAAGGTCGTCGCGATGACGAGCGTGGCGTCCAGGGTGTAGGTAGCGAAGTTCTCCCCGAAGGCGTAGAGGTAGCTGATCGGGATGGAGGGGATCAGCATTAGCAGCAGCGCCGCGTAGGGTACGCCGTTGCTCGAGGTCTTGGCGACCCACTCGGGGAGCACACGGTCGAAGGCCGTGGCAAAGACGACGCGCGTCGAGGAGAGGAACACCGTGCCGACCCACCCGAAGAACCACAGCGAGAGCAGGCCGATGAGGATGATCTGCAGCAGGGGGCTGTCGAAGAAGAAGGCCGCGAAGAGGCCGGGGTAGGGCCAGACCGTGGTCGGCGCGTTCTCCGCCCCGGACCAGTAGGCGTTGCTCGCCGCGTAGTAGAAGTCCCAGCCGAACGTCTTGGCGAAGAGCGCCAGCATGACCACGGCGACGACCGAGGTCGCTATGAGTGCCCCGCCCATGGCGAAGATGTTCTTGCGGAAGTCAGACGCTCCCCTGACCTCGCCGTAGAGCGTTGCGCCCCAGCTCGACCACAGGTTGAAGAAGACGATCATGGGGATCAGGAGCAGCGTCGGGCCGAGGGCGAGCGTAGCGGGACCGACGGCATCGACCGCGCCGGCCTCGAGGGTCTGCTGGTAAGCGTTGCCCGAGACGCCGTAGAGCTCGCTCGCCTGGGAGTTGAAGGCCGAGACGAAGTCGGAATTCGAGTTGACAAGCAGGAGGACGAGCATTACCGCGAGCCCGACCAGACCGCCATAGAAGCAGAACTTCTGGATGCGGGCGTAGACGCGCATCCCGAGCGAGATGTAAAGCGAGGCCAGCAACGCGACGGCCAAGGAGGCGACGAACAGCCCCGTAGCCCCTCCGAAGAAGCCGGCCACGCCGTCGAGCCTCAGGATCGTCGCCAGCGGCACGAGCACCTGGACGTTCAGGATGTTCGCGTAGATCGGCACCCAGTGCCAGAGGATGAACCACCAGCCCGTGACCGCCAGCACGAAGCCGACACCGCCTCCCAGGATGCGGCTCATCCACACGTAGTCGCCGCCGGCCCGCGGCATCACCGCGATCAGGGAGGCGTAGGTGACGGCCTGGAAGACGAGGTAGAGCCCCGCAAGGATTATGGCCCAGATCAATGAGCCGTCGGGAAGGAAAGGGGCGGAGGAGAAGATAAAGAGACCGAGCGTGATCAGGTTTATGGAGAACGCCGCGTAGATGAAGCCGTCCCACACCGACCAGCCACGCAGAAGACCGGTTGCCTTCCGCTGAAAGAGATCACCTGCCCCTGAATCCGTCGAGGTGTTCGTCGCCATTAGTCGTCCCTCCTCCTATCCGCTGGTCAGTACGAACCGCTTGACTTTCTTTCCACCGTCCAAATCCACTACCGCACCGAGCAACTGCCCCTGCTCGTAGGAGCTGCCGGGGTTGATGCACAGGGTGCGCCCGATCCTGGTGTTGCCCCTGGCTTCGTGGATGTGCCCGTGCAGCGAGAGGGCAGGCTGTCCCTCCTCTATGGCCTCCCTCACGGCGGTAGAGCCGACCGGGACTATGGAGCGTCCTCCATGCTTGGGGCGCAGGTCGTCGGTGAGCTCCGGGGCCTCGTCGATACCCGAGCCGTAGGGTGGGCAGTGGAAGTTGTAGATAGTCTTCTCGGATGGCGCGGTCACCTGCGAGGTCATCTTCCGCAGCCGCTCCTTGAGGTCGTCCTCATCCTCCTCCCTGTAGGTGTCCCACGGTGTGCGGTTCGACCATCCGGTCGAGACCTTCTGGAACCCGCCGAACTCGACCACCTCCCCCTCGGCCAGCCGCACCCGCTTGGCCGACGCGATGATCTCGTCCACCTCGAACTGGTCGTCGTTGCCGGGGCTCACGAAGCACTCTATCCCCGTGCCTTCGAGCTTCTCGTCGGCCATCTGCATCCACCGTTCGACGGTCCCGAGCATCTTGTCGTGGAAGAGCTCGTCGCGCAGCTTCTCGTCGGACTCGAGCTCGGTCATCTCGTCCGGGGTGGTGCGGAACGGGTAGTAGCCGCGCCGCTGGACCGACTCCTCGAACTCCTTCACCTCGTCCTCGCTCTTGAACTCCCGCCGGTTCTCGAGCAGTGAGGCGTGCCAGCGTCCCGGACCATCCTCGACGATCGGCACGAGCGCCTTACCGGTCATGTCGCCGCCGAGGATCATGACCTTGGCTTCGTAGTGCTTGCCGGAGTTCAGGAACTTCCTCCAGCAGGTCTCCGAGCCGTGGATGTCGGTCGCGAAATAGACGCGCGTCTCGGGTTCTTGCGAAAAGAGTCTGGATATCATGGTCCTCCCTCCACCTCTTCGGGTAGCTCGTACCAGCGCTTGCGGTCCCCGATCTTGTCCCGCATCCGCCAGCCAAACGACTTGGGCTCTTCCTCTATGCGCTCCTGCAATCCCTCGACGCGCTCGGCGATACGCTCCTTGCTCTCCTCGGCCAACTCGTAGCGCCCGATGTGGTCCTCGAGCGCCGCGAGGTTAGCGGTGAAGGTGCGCCAGAGGCCCCAGTCCGCGGCGCACAGGCGCGCGACCTGGGCGGCGTTTATAGCGTCGCCATCCCTCTCCTCCACGGGGTGGTCGTGCAGCAGCGCCAGGGCGTCGCGGACGTCCTTCTCGTTGAGCTGCACGATCTGGAGCTTGGTGAGCAGCAGCTCCGCGAGCGGGACCGTCACCGGCTCCAGCGCCAGTCGGTCGCCGAAGGGGATCTGGTGGGACATCCTGAAGATGCCTACCAGGACATCTATCTGCCTGTCGTTCTCCTCGTCGAAGAAGAGTAGCCGCTCGCGGCCGTGGATAGCGTTGAACCGGACGTGCGGCGTGTAGCCGATGGAGTCGAAGAACTTCTGCGCCTCCGAGGACTTGCCCTTCGGCACGATCCAGTCCAGGTCGGCGTACTCGCGCTCGAAGGCCGGGTGGAGACCGTCCTGGGCGCGCAGCCTGATTGCCACCCCGCCGAGGAGCCTGAGGGTGGCGCCGCCTCGCTCCGCCTCCTCGCTGATGCGCAGGGCCTCGTCGACCACGTCGGACTTCATACGCTCCTGGCTGCTATCGCTGCTTTTCATGCTCTACTGACCATCGCTTTCTTGATAATCTCTATGCCTCCTGCGCCTTCCTTGCGGCTGTTATCCAGGGCTGAACGGTGTTGCGGTGGTCCTCGAGCCAGTTGCGGACACCTTTCTCCGGGTTGGCCGCGCCGGCTGCGTTGATCTCGGATTCGAGCTCGTTGACCTGCTCCTCGTCGAGCGAGAGGGCCTGGAGGAAGGCGTGAGCTACGGGGTCGTCCTCCACCAGTTCTGCATTAACTATGGAGGAGATCTTGGCCGGGTCGTTGAAGTCGCCCTGGAGGTCTCTGGGGTCCTCGAGGTAGCGGAGGTCGTAGCGGGCGTTCATCCAGTGCGGCGACCACGCGTATACCACCATGGGCTCCCGCTCTCTGTAGGCCTTCTCCAGCTCGGAGAGCATCGCGGGCGTGCTGGACTCGACGAGCATCATGTCCAGGTCATAGCCGGGGATGACCTTGTTCCTTATCTGGGGGTGAACAGCGGAGCCGGACTCTATCCCGATGATCATGTCCGTCCCTGCCCGGTCGAGATCGGCCAGGCTGCGGACGTCCATGTAGCTGGGTACGGCAAGACCCTGGCGGGTCTCCCCCTCGAACCAGGGGCCGAGCTGCTCGACGTCGCCCTCGACCTCGCTCAGGTAACTCCTGTGGTTGGGCATCCACACATCCTGGAAGGCTTTGACGTCGCCGCTGGCGACGTCCCGGAAGACCTGCTTTACGACCGATTCGTTGGTAACCCGCAGCTCGACCTCGTAGCCGAGCTCCTGTTCCAGGACTACCTTGGTCAGGTTGGAGACCGCCACGTTCTCGTCCCACTCTATGTAGCCGAGCGTGAGCTGCTTGCTCCCCGCGATCGCCCCCGGCCATCCGCAGCCCGCGGCCAGCGTCCCGACCGCCAGGACGAGCACCAGGGTCAGCATCCCCCTATAAGCGCTCACGCCCAGCCTATAACCTCACAGGTCTTGCGCCCCTCACGTACGTTCTCCTGGCCGGCCAGGGAGGGTTTGCGTGGGAGTCCCACGCAAGCCCTCGCGGCGAATACCGTCGCGCCTGCCAGCCTTGGGCCTACTGCTCCTCTTTCGCGGCGTCGATCGCCGGCTGCACCACGTCTCGGTTGCTCTCGAGCCAGGCCTTGACGCCCTTGACGGGGTCGTCGCCCGCCTTAGCGATCTCGTTCTCCAGCGCGACGAGTTCCGCATCGTTGAGCCTGAGGTTGTTTATGAACGCATAGGCCACGGGGTCGTCATCGTGGAGGTCCTCGTTGACTATGGCAGAGATCTTCGCTGGCTCGTCGAGGTTGCCCTGGGAGTTCTTCGGGTCCTCGAGGTAGCGGAAGTCGAACATCCCCGGTAAGTCTTTAGCACCTTGTGCCCCAGAGACCTTTCCGCACATCGGATTCGGGCACCACGGCGGGAACACGAAGGGCTCCTTGTCCTTGTAGAGCCGCTCCACCTCCGCGAGCATCGCGGCCGTGCTCGACGGCTCGTGCTCGAGGGTGAGATTGTAGTCGGGGATCACGTTGTTTTCGATCTTTTCCGAGATCACGGCGCCCGGCTCGATGCCGATGATCCTCTCGGCTCCGGACTCGTTCAGGTCAGAGATGCTGTTTACGCCCTCCATGTAGCTGGGGACCGCAAGGCCGAAGGTAGTCTGGCCCTCGTACCAGGGCTCCAGGTGCTCGACGTCATTCTCGACCTCGGCGAGGAGCTGCGTGTGGTTGGGTATCCACACGTCCATGAAGGCGTTAAGGTCGCCGCCGGCGACGCCCTCGAACAACAGACCCACGTCGAGGGTCTTCAGCTCGACCTCCTGGTAGCCGAAATCCTCTTCCAGGACCACCTTCGTCAGGTTCGTGACGGCGACGCTCTCCGTCCACCCGATGTCCCCCAGAGTGAGGGTCTTGTTCTCGGACTCGGCGGAGCCGCCCCCACAACCCACCGCCACGAATACTGCGACCGCGACGGCCAGCACCAACACCAGCGACCTCTTAACCATCTTCGTCGATCCCACCTTTATCTAGCCGACTAATAGTATGATCCGACATACTACGTCCGTGCGTCCGCACCGGATCAGTGGTTCACCTCATCACGCCCCTCCCTCGGCGGCGTCGGACTTCTTGCCGCGCGAGAAGATCCTCGAGGCGCCCCCGCGTTCTCTCCTCGCCAGAGCGCGGGTAACGCGGTCGAGCATGATGGCGATCACCACGATACCGACCCCGCCGACGAAGCTGATCCCGACGTTGAGCTGGCTCAGGCCCGTCACGACCGGCTCGCCGAGACCCCCCGCCCCGGCCAGCCCAGCGATGACCACCATCGAGAGCGAGAGCATGATGACCTGGTTGACCCCGGCCATGATAGTCTTCAGAGATAGTGGAAGCTCCACTTTGAAGAGCGTCTGCCAGGGCGTCGCTCCGAAGGCGTGAGCGGCCTCCACGGTTTCCTTGGGCACCTGCTGGATGCCGAGCATCGTCAGCCTCACGGCGGGGGGCATGGCAAAGATGACTGTTGCGATCAGGGCGGGTCCGGCCCCGATCCCCAGTAGGACAACGATGGGCACCAGGTACACGAAGGCCGGCATCGTCTGGGCGACGTCGAGGACAGGACGGACGGCCCCCTCGACGGCAGCGGATTTGGCCGCGATTATCCCTATCGGGATGCCTATCGCCAGCGCGACGACCGTCGCCGCGAGAACTAGCGCCAGGGTCTGCATCGCAGCCTCCCAGAGATCCAGGCTGATCACGAACAGCAGGCCCAGCACGGTGAAGAGCGCCACCCGCCAGCCCGCCAAGAAAAAGGCGATCACGCCCAGGATGGCGACCATGAGCAAAGCGGGCGGCGTGAGGAGAAGGAACTCCAGCGAGCCGATGACGATATCTATCACGGCGTCCAGGAGATCGAAGGCCCCCTCGAAGGTGTCGGTGATCCAATCGACGCCGCTCTCGGTCCACTCGGCGAGCGGTATCCTGGGGATGAACTCGGCCTGCAAGAGAGCGAGCATCTCCTACTCCCCCACCCGGCGCACGCGCACTCGATCGCCGTTCTCGCTGGCGTCCACGCTGCCGAGATTCTCGCCTTCTTCGCCCTGCGACTCCGCGCTGGTCGTCGTGAGCCCGGCGATGAGCGCGCCGCGGACGATGATGCCCTCGAGACGCTCGTCCTCGCCCACGACGGCCACGGGCGCGCCCCCGTCCTCTACGAAGAGCGGCAGGACATCGCGTAGCGGGGTCCTCCGCCCGACGCTTAGGGCCTCTCCCACCGCGGAGCGCAGTTCACGCTCGTTGCGCTCGACGAGGCGGGCGATATCCTCTGCCTCGGCGACGCCGAACAGGCGCCGCTCCTCGTCCACCACGAAGATGTGGGAGAGGCCCGCCTGCTTCATGCGCCGCAGAACCACGGTCGGACCCTCGTTGCGATACGCGACCTCCTTGGGATGGACCATCACGCTCTCGGCCTGACGCACCTTCGCGTAGTCCACGTCCTCGACGAAGCGCTCCACGTACTCGTCGGCGGGGTCCCTCAGGATCTGCTCCGGGGTACCAAGCTGCACGATCTCCCCGTCCTTCATAATTGCCACACGGTGTCCGAGCGTAAGCGCCTCGTCCAGGTCGTGCGTTACGAAGACGACCGTCCGCTTTACCTCGCCCTGGATGGAGAGGAAGAGGTCCTGCATGTCGCGCCGGATGAGAGGGTCGAGCGCCGAGAAGGGCTCGTCCATGAGTAGTATCTCCTGCTCGGTAGCGAGCGCCCGCGCGAGCCCTACCCTCTGCTTCATGCCGCCGGAGAGCTCGGTTATGAGCTTGTTGCCCTGTCCCTGCAGACCGACCAGGTCGAGCGTGTCCTCGGCCTTCTTCCTACGCTTCTCCTTGCCGACGCCCTCGATCTCCAGGCCAAACGAGATGTTGTCGAGGACGGTCCGGTTCGGCAACAGCCCGAAGTGCTGAAAGACCATCCCGATCTTCTTGCGCCGGACCTCTCTGAGCTGCTTGGCAGGCATCTCGGAGATGTATTCGCCGCCGAGGTAGACTCTCCCCTCTGTCGGCTCGATGAGCCGGTTGATAACCCGCAGGAGCGTGGATTTGCCGCTTCCCGAGAGCCCGATGACCACGAAGATCTCACGCGAATACACCTCGAAGTTCGCGTCGAAGACGCCGATAGTCGATCCGGTCTCCTTCTCGATCTCAAACTTGTTCTGCCCTGCCCGGCGCATCTCCAGAGCCTGCTGCGCCCGGCGCCCGAAGACCACCGAACAATTCTCGACCCGGATGATCGATTCCCGGCTTCCCGTACTCTCAGATTCCGTAGTGGCTCCTTAGCTAGCCTGCAACCTATGATTGCGAGACTTATAGCTCGCACTTTTCCCACCGGACACACCAGTTAATGCTTGCAACGACTCTTCCGTCCGGTTGCGATTCCGAATGATAAGCGCTTCTCATCCCCTATTCAACTGAAAGAGGCGTTGAGTCTTGTGACTTCCCGCATATTTGGTGTCGCGCAACACTCCCATTATGCCTGCAAACGACGTTACGCATTGAGCCTCCGTTCATCGCAGCCGCGAACACGTGACGGCTCCCCGAGACGGTGGTAGGAGCGGATATCGTAGGTTAAACTGAGCGCGCTTTGCGCCTGTAGCTCAGGGGATAGAGCAGCGGTTTCCTAAACCGCGAGTCGGAGGTTCGAATCCTTCCAGGCGCACTCGGCTTCTGTTCTGGAGATCGTAGAGATTTCCCGGGCTATCTGCTCAGTTCTTCTCTGCTACGAAGATAACACCGTGCTTCCGGTACCATGCCCTTGCACGGAGAACTCGAAAAGGAGGCAGGACATGGCGTATCTGGAAGGACAGCTTCGAGGGGGAGAGATCGAGGCCGGGGGAGAGCACACCGGCTACGTGCTCGAGGTCGAGGTCGACATGTCGGCGGTCCAGAACGCGCGGGAGATCGTGGGCGAGCAGGTGGCCGTAACGGGGGAGGTCGAGATCGTCGACTACCCCGAGCGGGGCAAAGTTCTGATCTTCAGGGCGACCTCGGCGGCCGCGATAGAGGAAGAGGTTGAAGAAGAGATCGAAGAGGTAGAGTAACGCCCCGGTCACCGGTCCTGACCTTCGTAGACCGCCGGGTTGCGGTCCTCGAAGGCGTGGGAGAGATCCGTTAGCTGTTTCACGCAGCGGGCCCTTTCCAGGTCCCCCTCGGCACCGATCACACCTTCCCCCCGCGAGCGCGAGGACTCCGCCTGTGACGTCCACGATGCAACTGCGTCCCAGATAACCCTCGCCGAGGCTGCTGGCGGCGGATGAAGTGGAGGGCGCGTTCGAGGTTGTCGACCGGGTCTGCGTCGCGAATGGCGTACTGGGCGCAGGCGCCGCGAATCATGCTGACCTTCCGCGCCGCAGCTGTTCGATCTCGCCTTCGAAGAGCTCGACCACGCCGTCGCCGGTCTTGAGAAGCAACGCACCTTCAGGACCGAGGTCGAGGGCTTCCCCTTCGAGCACCTCGCCGAACCTGCGGACCCGCACCCGCTCTCCGAGGGTGCAGTCGAACGCCCGCCAGTCTTCGAGGATGGCCTCGAAGTCGTCTATCCTCCGCAGCTCGAGGTCGAGGTGGGAGAGGACGGAGCCGAGGAGAGCGAGCAGGTCCACGTCGCGGCCGAGCTCGGAGCGCAGGGTTGTGGCCTCGTTCTCCACGACCCCGAGGTCCTGCGGGTCCAGGTCGGCGTTGAGACCGACGCCCAGGACTACGAAATCCACCCGGCGTTCCTCTCCCAGTCCGACCCTCTTCGCGGCGACCGGAGCGTTCTCGATGCTGGACTCGGCGAGGATGCCGCAGATCTTGCGTCCCCTCACCAGCAGGTCGTTGGGCCATTTGATCTTTGCCTCCACCCCCATCTCGCGCAGGGCTTTGGCTACGGCTACGGCTGCCGTTTGCGTGATACGGGCTACCACCCGGGTCGGGGTCCCGAGCCTCAGCACGACCGACATCCACAAGCCCCCCTCCGGAGAGCCCCACCTCCGCCCGAGCCGTCCCCTCCCGACGGTCTGGATCTTCGAGACAACAAGCGTTCCGTGCGGGGCGCCTTCGCGGGCGAGCTCACGCGCGCGCTGCTGCGTCGAGCCAAGCTCCTCGTGCAGCTCGATGTCTGCCGCGAGCGGGCTCCTGAGACCCTCGATCCCTTCCCGGCTCAACCCGTTCAGGCTATACCAGCCTCCTCCAGGGTCGTCATCTCGCTCATTACCCGCGCCGCCGCCTGCACTAGGGGCACGGCGAGCAGGCCGCCGGTCCCCTCGCCGAGGCGCATCCCCAGGTCGAGGAGCGGCTCGAGGCCGAGCTTATCGAGCGCGATCCTGGCTCCCGGCTCGGCGGAGAGGTGCCCGGCTACCAGATAGTCCACCGCGTGGGGCGCGAGCGAGCGAGCGACGAGCGCCGCCGAGTTGGAGACCACGCCGTCGAGGATCACGGGGACGCCGTAGACGGCGCCCATCAGGATCACACCCGCGAGAGCCGCGTGCTCCAGGCCACCGAGCGCGGCGAGGACGCCTATCGGGTCGCCGGGGTCCGGATCGTGGAGCTTCAGCGCCTCTTGCACCACCCTCGTCTTCCGTTCCAGGGTCGCGTCGTCTATGCCGGTACCGCGGCCGGTTACCTCACCCGCGGACCGTGCGGTGAAGGCGGCGACGAGGCAGGCAGCCGGGGTGGTGTTCCCGATACCCATGTCTCCGGTGACAAGCAAATCCACGCCGCCGCTCTCGACGAGTTCTTCTGTAACGCCGGTCCCCGCCAGCAGGGCCCGCGCGGCCTCTTCGCGGCTCATCGCGGACCCCTCGCTCAGGTCGTCTGTACCGGACCTCACCCTGGTGGTCCGGACGAGTGGATGTGGCTCGAGCTCAGAGGCGACGCCGACGTCGAGCACGCTGAGCAGCGCGCCCACCGTCCTGGCGAGAGCGTTTACGGCCGCGCCCCCGGCGCAGAAGTTCTCCACCATCGCCGCCGTCACCTCTTGCGGCCACGGCGAGACTCCCCGCATCAACACACCGTGGTCTCCAGCGCAGATCACGACCGCAGGGTTCTCAGGGACGGGTGGCGGGGTCTCGCCTGCAATCCCCGCGAGCCGGGCTCCGAGAGGCTCGATCCTTCCCAGACTGCCCGGCGGCTTGAGGAGACGCCGGTGCAGATCCCACGCTCTCTCCGACGCGGAGGCGTCGGCGGGCGCGACCTCTGCGGCGATCTCCCGTATCCGGTCTTCGAGCGACACGACTAGTGGTGGTGGCCTGGCTCATCCGGGTGGAAGTGCGGGGTTGCAGGAGCGCCGACCTTCTCCTCGAAGCCGGGGAGGGCGACGCGGTGGACGCAGACGTCGCAGTTCATGCGGATGTCGCCCTCGAAGGACTCGCGGTAGCGCTCCATAACCAGGTCTGCCACCCTCGTGTCGGGACCGAAGTATCCGGCGTAGCGCACCTCGACCTCTCGGTTGTCTTGCGCGAAACCCCGGCTCTGCTCCCTGATGCGTTCCTCGAGGACGCCTGTGAAGAGGAAGTACGAGAAGACGGCGATGCGCCGGAGGCCGAGCCTCTTGCACCGCTCCAGGGCCTCGGGAACGCTCGGAGGGGCGAGGCTCACGAAGGCGGTCTCGACGAGCGGGTACGGGCGGCCCTCGAAGAAGAGGCGGGCCAACTTCGCAAGGTCGCTGTTCGCGTCCGGGTCGGAGGACCCGCGGCCTACCACGAGCACGGCTGTATCTGCTTTCTCCTTTTCTGCGACTACGGTGGAGATGCGTTCGTCCATCAGCTCCAGGAGCTCGGGGCGGATGCCCAGAGCGCGGCCGTAGTGGAAGTACCGGTCGGGGTAGGTCATCTTCTCGCGCACCAGGGTCGCGGGTATGTCGTCCTTGGCGTGGCCCGCGGCGAGCAGCATAAGGGGGACTGCGCAGATCTCTCTCGCGCCTCCTTTGGCGAGGCGGTTCACACACTCGGAGATAGGGGGCCGCGAGAGCTCGATAAAGCCGCCCTCGACGGGCATCGGGGCGCGCTCGCGCACGAGGGAGACGAGTTCGCGGAACTCCCTGGCGCCGCGCGGATCGCGGCTCCCGTGGCCCACGATGAGTAGCGCGGGGTCGCCGAACTTCCTCCCGTTCGTTGCCAGGTCCCTCAAATCATCCCTCCTCGAAGTACAGAAGAGCGTTCAGCGCCGCCGCGGCGACTGCGGAGCCGCCCTTGGGGCCGCGGTTGGTCACCGCGGGCAGTCCGCTCCCAAGCAGAGCCTCTTTGGACTCGGCGGCGCCTACGAACCCGACCGGTAGGCCGACGACGAGCGCTGGCCTGGCGTCCATCTCGAGCAGCTCGAAGAGCGCCGTGGGCGCGTTTCCAACGACCCAGACGGCGCCGAAGCCGGCCTCTTTCTCCGCGAGCCTGAACCCGGCCGCCGAGCGCGTTGTGTTGAGATGCTCGGCCAGCAGCTCAGTCCGCTCGTCTGAGACAAAGCAGAGCGCCTCGCGCGCCGTGACGCCCGCGGCGACCATCCCGACGTCGGCGACGACGGGTGCGCCGCGGCGCAGCGCATTCATGCCGCCCTCCAGAGCTGCCTCGTCCAGGACCAGGCTCTTGGCGTAGTCGAGGTCGGCGGAGGCGTGGATCACGCGCTCCGCCACCGCGCGAGAGAGCGGCCCGAGGTGCGAGAAATCCACCATCTCCCGCATACGGCGGTAGCTCTCGGTCTCTATGTGGTGCACTCGTCTCATTCTCTCTCCGATACTACGACCTCGACGCACGCCGCCACCGGGCACACCTCCGCGCACTCGGCACAGCCCGTGCAACGGCCCTCCAGTACCATCAAGGGTGAAGGATAACCTCTGGGAGCAGGGCGTAT
>DASTQK010000174.1:0-8128 GCA_035761765.1 Rubrobacteraceae bacterium | reverse complement strand
TAGAGAAGAGACCGGATACTATGAGAGCGCGGCGGGAGTCGGAGACCCCCGAGCTGTTGGCCAAGTATCTGGCGCACATTGGCCAGGGCGAGTTGCTGACGCACGCCGAGGAGATAGAGCTCTCTAACAGGGCCAAGGCGGGCGACAAGCGGGCTCGCCAGAAGCTCATCGAGAAGAACCTCAGGCTGGTTGTCAGCGTGGCCAAGAAGTATAGGGGCTACGGGCTGCCCTTCGAGGATCTCATCCAGGAGGGCAACATAGGCCTCATGAAGGCTGTGGAGAAGTTCGACCCCGAGAAGGGCTTCAGGTTCTCCACGTATGCTACGTGGTGGATCCGTCAGGCTGTGCAGAGGGCTGTTGCCGACAAGGGCCGCACCATCCGAGTCCCCGTCCACATGGGGGACAAGATGCGCAAGATGGCCCGCACCTACAACGACCTCTCCACCGCGCTGGGACGTGACGCCACCGACGAGGAGGTCGCGGAGGATCTCGGGTGGACCGTCGAGCAGGTACGCGACGTCAAGAGCGCGATGCCTGATGCGGGCAGCCTGCACCAGCCTCTGAGTTCGGACGAGGGCTCTTCGGAGCTCGGCGACCTCATCGAGGACGAGCGCGCCTCCGACACGCCGGGCGAGGTCATGCGCGAGATGGAGACGGTGGGGCTGGAGCAGGCCATCGAGCGTCTGCCCGAGCGTCATCGTTACGTGCTGGTAAGACGCTACGGCCTCGGCGACCGCGACACCGCCACGCTCGCCCAGCTCAGCGACGAGCTCGGCATCTCGCGCGAGCGTGTCAGGCAGCTGCAGCGCGAGGCCGAGCGCATGCTCGCCAGGGGCGAGTTCGGAGAGGTCTTCCGCACCGCTGCCTGAGCAGAGTCCAGACTACTACTTTCGAGAAGGAGTCCCGATTCGGGACTCCTCCTTTTCTTTGTCGAGCCGTTTTCTGGGTCAACTTATGGCACCAGCTCGGCGAGCACGGGGTAGTGGTCGCTAGGGTACGTCTCTCCGCTGTGATCCCGCACGATAGAGTGCGACGATCTTCGCAGTCGCTCTCGCGGTCGAGGTGCAGGAGGTCAAGGGGAGGCGTGTGTGGAGACCCTCCGACGGGCTGGCAAAGCCGGCCAATGCGAGCATTAAGGCAAGGCCGGTCTGCCAGCGCGATCCTGGCCCTTCCGGCTGGAGGTGCGCCCGCGTAATATACTTGGAGCCATGGTAGGGGAGAGGACCGGGTCAATGGTGGAGGGGCTGCATGCCGCTCTGGACGGTCGCCTGCAAGGGTACTTGCGTACGGACGAGGCCTCCTGCGCGCTTTGGTCCACGGACGCCTCGATCTACCTCCGCAAACCCGTCGGCGTCGTCGTGGCCCGCGCCGACGAGGACGTGAGGCTCGCGCTTGCCGCGGCGCGAGAGCTCGGACTCCCCATAACTCCCCGCGGTACCGGCACCTCTCTGGCGGGACAGGCGACCGCTCCGGGGCTTGCCCTCGACCTCTCTGAGATGCAGCGGGTGGTGAACGTAGATCTGGAAGAGAGGCGCTGCGTGGTCGAGCCGGGGACGATCCAGGGCGAGCTCAACGCCCTCGTCGAGCCACACGGCCTCGTCTTCGGAGCCGACACCTCGACCTCCGACGTCGCGACTCTGGGCGGAATGGTCGGCAACAACTCCGCCGGGATGCGCTCGATCGTCTACGGGACGACGGCGGATCAGGTCCTCTCTCTGCGCTGCGTGCTCGCGAGCGGCGAGACAGTCGAGTTGAGAGCTCTACCTCGGGGAGAGGCGAAGAAGCGCGCGAGGCACGCCGACGCCGAGGCCCGGCTTCTGAGCGGGGCTCTGGAGATCGGGGAGAGGTACGCAGACGAGATAAGACGGCGATTCCCGGAGATGATCCGGCGCGTCTCCGGCTACGGGCTAGACGCCCTTGTGAACCCTGAGACCGTGGACCTTACCCGCGTTGTGTGCGGCTCCGAAGGGACCCTGGCTATCGTGACGCGCGCCGGACTCCGCCTGGCCGAGCTCCCGCCCCGGAGAGCGATTGCCTCCCTGCAGTTCGACACTCTGGCCGCCGCGGCTCGCGCGACGGTCGAGTTGCTGAAGACAGGCCCCTCGGCCATGGAGCTGCTCGATGACGTCGCCATAGGCCGGGCGCGGGCTTCGACCGCCTACGCCGGCTCTACCCGCTTCGTACAGGGAGACCCGAAGGCCCTTCTGCTCGTCGAGTGGAGCGGCACGCAAGAAGAGCTCGACGAACGCTTCGCCGGGCTCGAGGAGATGGCCCGCGGGGTCGGGGCGGACCACGCGGCGCCGCTGCGCACGAAGGGCGAGATGCAGGCGACGGTCAAGCTCCGCAAGTCCATCCTGCCGCTTCTTCTGGGTACGACAGACAAGGAGAAGCCCGTCGCCTTCGTCGAGGACGCTGCGGTGCCGCCCGAGAAACTCGAGGAGTTTATAGGGCGCTTCGAGGAGATAGTCGAGAGGAACGGCACGTGGGCCTGCTTCTACGGCCACGCGAGCGTGGGGTGTCTGCACGTCAGGCCCGCGCTCGACACCTCCGACCCCGCAGGCACCGCCAGGATGCGGCGCATCGCCGAGGAGGTCGCAGACCTCGTCGTGCAGTGCGGAGGCTCTCTCTCCGGCGAGCACGGCGACGGCCTCGCCCGCTCCGAGTTTCTGGAGAAGATGTACGGGAAGGAGATCCTGCGCGCCTTCGCGGAGGTCAAGAGGCTCTTCGACCCCGAAGGCATGCTGAACCCTGGCGTGATCGTGGACCCTCCACCGATGGACCGCTCCTTACGCATCGGCCCTGGCCGCAGGCGCCTCCCCATAAGGACGAGTTTGGACTTCTCGGATCAGGGGTCCTTCGCGGCCGCAATCGAGCTGTGCAACGGCTCTGGCTTCTGCCGCAAGAAGACCGGCGGCACGATGTGCCCCTCCTACATGGTCACCCTCGACGAGCACGACACCACCCGCGCCCGCGCGAACATGCTCCGCTCCGTGATAGACGGCACGCTCCCGCCCGAAGAGCTCACGGGCGAGCGTATGAAGGAGGTCATGGACCTCTGCGTTGGGTGCAAGGCCTGCAAGACCGAGTGTCCCTCCCAGGTAGACGTGGCGAGCATGAAGACCGAGGTCCTCTACCAGATGGGCAGAGCGCACGGCTTCTCCTTGCGGCAGAAAGCCGCCGGATACGTCCGCAGGCAACTCGCCCTTGCCGCGCTCTTTCCCGCCATATACAACGCCCTCGCGGGTACGCGCCTGGCCCGCCGCGCGGCCGCGCTCGCCGGCATAGACCCCCGCCGCTCGCTGCCCAGAGTGACTACCAAGACCTTCTCGAGGCGCTTCCCCTCGCTGCCGCAGGGCGAAGGACCTACACAAGTAGTCCTCTTCAACGACACCTGGAACGAGTACCAGCGGCCGGAGATAGGCGTCGGGGCTGTCCGCCTCTTCGCTGCCACCGGTGCGAGGGTACACCTGCCCAGAGTCGTCTGCTGTGGGAGGCCGATGCTCTCCGAGGGCCTCGTGGAGGAGGCGAGGGAGAACGCGCGGCGAAACCTGGATCTGCTCTTCCCGCTTATCGAGCGCGGCGTCCCGCTCGTGGGCCTCGAGCCCAGCTGCATACTCACCATCCGCGACGACTACAGGAAGTTGCTGCCCGGCGACGAACGCGTCGAGAGGCTCGCAGAAGCCACTCGCCTCTTCGAGGAGGCGCTGCTGGAACTCGACGCGAAGCTGCCCTTGCACGAGGGATCTCCTGTCCTCCTGCACGGCCACTGCCACCAGAAGGCGCTCGTCGGTACCGGTCCGACAGAGATGGCTCTCTCCCTGGCCGCTGGTGCCGACGTCGAGGTAGTGGACTCCGGCTGCTGCGGCATGGCCGGGCTTTTCGGCTACGAGATGGACCACTACGAGGTCTCGATGGCGATGGGGGAGAGGAGGCTCTTCCCGGCGGTGCGGGAAAACGAAGATCGCGTCGTCGTGGCGCCGGGGACCTCGTGCCGGGAGCAGATCCTGGACGGTACCGGCCGCCGCGCCCTTCACCCCGCCGAGTACCTGGGGCAGTTACTCCACGGGTAAGTAACGAGCAACGCTCCGACCCCGTATCTAGCTTTATACGGAGCGCGAAACGGACCGAAACCGTACTTTTCGGTCTCCCGTAAGGCTACGCGGTGGGCGCGTCCGAGGCTTTTCGGACGGTTTCTAACTCCCGGAGGCGTTCGGGCCGGTGACAGCCAGGCGGATTATCTATCTGAACGCTGCACTTCGCTCTAGAGAGCGAGCTCCCAGTTCTGCCCGACGAGGTCCTTGCCGAAGCTGTGGTGCTCTTCTTCCTCGACTAGCCTGAACCCCTTCTCCTCGTAGATGTGCCGCGCGGCGTCGAGCACGCTGTTGGTCCAGAGCGTCAGGGTCTTGTAGCCGCGGCTTCGGGCGAAGCGGATACACTCCTCGACGAGGCGGGTGCCCAGACCCAGCCCGCGCGCTCCGGGTTCGACCAGGAGGAGCCGGAGCTTGGCTACCGTCTCGCTTACCTTCACGACGAAGACGCAGCCGACCCTCTCGCCGCCCATCTCGGCTATCCAACAGCGTTCCTTCGCAGGGTCAAAGTCGTTGATGAAGTCCCCGACGATCCGAGCGACCAGCGCCTCGAAGCGCTCGTCCCAGCCGTACTCCCGCGCGTAGAGGACACCGTGCCGCTGCACAACCCAGCCCATGTCGCCAGGCTCGGGCTGGCGCAAGAGAAAGGACTCGGAGAACTTGAAGCCTTTGCTGAGGCTGCCTTCTATTGTCCGCATGGCCTCGAGAAGGTGCCGTTGCTGCTCCTCGGTGAGCTCTCCGAGCATCTCGGCCACCTCCTCGCGCGAGCGTTCGTCGAGCAGCGCGAAAGCCTCCCTTCCTTTGGGGGCGAGGGAGAGGAGGCGCCGGCGAGCGTCATCCTCCGAACGAACCTTGTCGATGAGACCCTGCCGCTCGAAGCTCGCCAGGATGCGACTGAGGTAACCCGGGTCCAATCCCAGCTCGCCCGACAGGTCCGAGGCCGTCACGCTATCCCTGTTCGAGATCTCGAACAGAACACGGGCCTCGGTGAGTGAGAAGGGAGTGTGCAACAGACCCTCGCCTAAGACCCCGATCCGCCTGGTGATAAACCGGTTGAAGCGCCGGACAGCGTCGATTCTCTCTTCGAGGTCGTCTGCTCTCATGCGTTACCTTTCTACTTGCTATAGTCCAGTATATACTTGCTTTAGTCAAATAATATGGATTTACGGGGCTATCCGGTAGAGGGGTTCGTGGCCTGACAGAGTCGCTTTCCGGCGAGGCGGGGGTACAAGCCCTGCCTGCGCCCCCTGTCTATCGAGGTCCTGCTCGTGGCCCTAGATTCACTCGGGAGCTTCGCTGCGGCTCGTAGCGCCGGCTAGTGTTCCCCATGGCCCGTGCCGGGCGCGGACTCCCTGTCGTGGGACGGTGCCTCGGTCGGCGCTTCCTCGCCCATCGCTCCGAGCATGTCTTGCATGATCTTTATCTCGCCCTTCTGCGAAGCGATGATGCCCTGGGCGAGTTGCTCGACCTCGGGGCGGTCGGTCTCCTGCAGGACGGCCCCGGCCATGGGTAAGGCGGCCTGGTGGTGGGGGATCATGAGCCGTAGAAAGCTAGCGTCGGCCTCCCCGGGGGGAGCGTTCCTGAGGCGGTTGATCTCCTGTGGGGTTGCCATCCCGGGCATCCGGCCCTCGGTCGGGTGGCCCATCCAGGCCATCGCCGGCTCGGTCGTGGCGATAGGCAGCCCCCACGCCTCGAGCCAGCCCTGCATGATGCCTATCTGGGCTTGCTGGGTGAGGGCGATGTCCGAGGCGAGGATCCTCACGTCATCGCTCTCGGTCTTGTCGCGCACGATCTCGGCCATCTCCACCGCCTGGGCGTGGTGGACCATCATGTCTCGGGCGAAGCCCGCCTCCGCGGAGTCGTCGCCGGGCGGCCGAGTGAGGAGCAGCGCGATCACCGCGCCCGCCGAGAAGCACGCGAGCAGGACGACCACCAGGACTGCTATGTCCCAGCCTCGCGCAGAGGGGCGGTCTTTGGGCGGCATCGGTTCGATAGCCACATTCTACCCTCCGAAACGAGGAGAGGGTGCCTTTAGGTGCGTCAGCGCCCACGTTCGGAGAAAGCTCCCCCCGCAAAGTTCGATGCATGGCCCGAAGTCAGTCCATGCAGGGGATGCGCCGGTTGTTACGCTGGGTCCGCTGACTCGGCAGCGGGTGGCTCTTGAGATGGTCTGCATGAGATGTCTCACCTCCTCTCTCCATGGCTTGAGAATCCTTCAGCATCAGGAGGGCTATGTTCTGCCATGACGGTTCTGCTGGTCGATATTGATCAGGAACGAAACAGGTGGCCAGGAGGCCTGTTCACCCAAGCTCTTGGAAGAGAAACTCTCGGAAATTCGCACCGGACTTGGGTCAGTGGCATCATGCTCACGGCGGAAAGGGGCACAGAAAAGAAGGCACCAACCGTGTCCGAGCAACAAGTATGCGCTGTTCGGGGCGTCCATTGCCGAGAAGGCGAGCGAGACTGGCACCTCGCCCTAGGTAGACGGAATAGGAGGTTAGGAGGCGGGATGGGCGAAGCAATCGACACCGGCGACATCGAGCTCTGGACCGAGCGCCGGGGGCGGGGACCCGCCGTATTGCTCATCGCGGGGCTTGGCGACCCCGCCGAAGCGTGGCAGTCACAGCTCGACGGGCTCTCGGAGAGCTACCTCGTATCCGCCTTCGACAACCGCGGCGTGGGGCGCACGCCGCTGCCCGAGAGGCAACCGCTCTCGGCTTGCACGATGGCCGACGACGCCGCGGCGCTACTGCGGGCGCTCGAGATCCCAAGCGCCCACGTAGCCGGCTACTCGATGGGAAGCGCCATCGCCCAGGAGATGGCCCTTCGACACCCCGAGCTCGTCCGCAGCCTTGTCCTCGTGAGCACGTACGCTCGCCCGGACGCCCTCTGGCGCTCCCAGCTAGACTTCTGGCGCTGGCTGCCGGAGGTCGCACCAAGCGAGCGCGCCTTCTTCGAGGGTTTCTTCACGTGGGTCTACACGCCGCGCGCGCACGCGGACGGCACGGTGGATCAACTCGTCGAGGAGGCGCTGGCCTTCCCCCACAAGCAGTCCGTCGAGGCCTTTCAAGCGCAAGTCGACGTCTGCCTCGCCCACGATACGGTCGATCGCCTTCCCAAGATCGCCGCGCCGACGCTGGTGCTCTCCGGCGAGCTCGACATAATCCTGCCGCCGCGCTTCGGCCGGTCGGTGGCCGCGGCAATCCCCAACGCGCGCTTCGAGGCCATGGCCGGGGAGGCACACCAGCCCTTTCAGGAGGTCCCGGAGGAGTTCAACGCCCGCGTCGAGGACTTCTGGCGTGAGGTCGAGGCGAGGGGCTGATGCTCGCACGGGCTATGAGCAGGGGGCACTGACCGCGTGGTAAGTAAGGAGGACGGAGACCCATGTCAGCGGTAGAAGGGCGTATCTGCTTCGCCAGAAAGAGCCGTGGGTCGCGCGGGACCTGGAGGAGTTCATGAGAGATGAGCGTCCCGCCGGATAGTCCTTCGGCCACTGCAAACAGAAAAAAGAGGAGGTTGAGCATGGAGACCAGAGCACACCCGCCCGGCTTGCAGGACGTCCTGCACTTTCCACTGGTCGAGGCGCTCTACGGAAGGCGAGCCCGACGGTTCTCTTTAGGCGCCTCCATACCCGACGGGCCGCTTGCGTTCACCTCTCGGCACGAGCCTCTTCCGCTCAGTGAGCTAGAGCGGATGCTGGTTCTCACGGCCGCAGCCGGCAATACCGGCTGGCACTACATGATCACGCGCCACGCCCGCTACGCTCCCCACCTCTCCAACTACTCCGCAGCCGCGGGGGGACGGACCTTCCCGTCTGCTGCGGGTTTCCACACCAGCGAGGTATTCTTCACCGACGACGAGGGCACCTACCTATTCGAGACTCGCGACGCCCCAGCGCTCGTCGATCGGGCGTCCGACGGTCCTGTGGACCTCGAGGCCGTCCTGGATGCCCACCGCACCCGCATCCGCAAGCTATCCGATCGGCTCCCCATCGCCAATTGACGCATTCGCTACCCGCCTATCTGAACAGCCTCTTAGGC
>DASTQK010000173.1:0-9218 GCA_035761765.1 Rubrobacteraceae bacterium | reverse complement strand
AGGGCCGCCTTAGAGCGGCCCTCTCGCCTTACCTCGAAGCCTTGATGCTCATTTCGGTTGCTGTGTGGGGCGGACGGCGACCTCGTTAACGCTGACCCGCTGCGGCTGGCTCACGGCGTAGATCACGGCCGCTGCTATGTCATCGGTCTCCAGCGGGGCGTAGCCTCTCTGCTCGTAGTACTCTCTCGCACTCGGGTGCGAGCTCTCTGGGAACTCGGTCCTGACGAGGCCGGGCTCGACGTTGATCACCCGTATGCCCTTGTCGTGCAGGTCCATACGCAGTCCCTCGGCTATCGCGTTGATCGCGTGCTTGGTAGCCGCGTAGACGGTGCCGTGCGGGTGGGGGACGCGGCGGCCTGCAAGGCTGGAGACGAAGACGATGTCGCCGGAGCCCCGGTACAGCATGTGGCGCACGGCGGCGCGGGTGGTGTAGAGGACGCCGAGCACGTTGACGTCGAACATCTTTCTCCAGTCCTCGGGCTCGCCATCGGCGACGGAGCCGTAGAGCCCGACCCCGGCGTTGTTGACGAGGATCTCCAGCGAGCCGAAGCGCTCGAGGGCGCGGGCGACGAGCGCGGCGCAGGCGGCGGCGTCCGTCACGTCTGTTGGCACAGCGAGCGCCCCCTCGCCGAGCCGGGCGGCCAGAGAGTTCAGCCGGTCCTCGCGGCGGGCCGCAAGGACGACATTGCACCCTTCGGCGGCGAGCAGGCGCGCCGTGGCCTCGCCTATACCCGAGGAGGCACCGGTGATGATCGCGGTCTTGCCTGCTATCGTCACGGTTCTCTCTTCAGCGCCTCAAGCTGTTCGAGGCGGAGGATGTGGCCGTTCAGACGGCCCGCGGCGGGGGTGCAGAGGTAAGAGATCAGGTCCGCCGGCTCCTCGGGCTCTCTGAGCATCCCGAAGTCGCGGTAGCCCTGGAACATGCGGTGGAGCTGCTTGCCGATGAGGTTCGCGCCGAAACTGCGCGACTCCTCCTGCATTCTGGTGTCCACCACACCGGGATATACGCCGGTGGTGACGATGTTGTAGGGCTCTCCTTCGAGGGCGAGCACGCGGGTAAGCTGGTCGAGGGCGGCCTTGGAGGCGCCGTAGGCTGACATGCCGGCGAGCGGGTGCCTCGCGGCGGCGCTCGAGACGTTGACGATACGCCCCCAGTTCTCGGCGGTCATCTGCGGCAGCGCTTCTCTGGCGCAGAGAAAGGCCCCCGTGACGTTGACTTCGAAGACGCGGCGCCAGTCGGTGACCTCGGTGGCCGCGACGGGGAGCGGGACGCCAGGGGTGCCCGCGTTGTTGACGAGGATAGTTACGGGACCGAGCTCGGAGCGGACCCTCTCGAAGCCGGAGGCGACCGAGTGCTCGTCCGAGACATCAACGACGAGCGGGAGGGCGGAGCCGCCGCGTGCCCTGATCTCCATTGCCACGGAGTCGACCTCGTCCTCGGTGCGAGCGGCGATGGCGACCGCGGCGCCCCGGTGGGCCAGGAGTCGCGCCGTCGCCGCGCCGATGCCGCGTCCGCCCCCCGTTATGAGGGCCACGTGGCCCGCGTGTATCCTTTCTTCCACGACACCCATGATACCCGGCGCAGTGATCCGGTAAAGCGTGAGATAATAACGGTCGAAATGGCGGAAGGAGCATGCGCGTGACCGACATACCTCTTTTCCCGCTTAACGTGGTGCTCATGCCCGGAGCGCCGCTACCGCTCCACATCTTCGAGGAGCGCTACAAGCAGCTGGTTAACGAGTGCCTGGAGAGCGAGAGCGAGTTCGGGATGGTCCTGGCTGACGAGGGCGGGACGCGGCGCGTGGGCTGCACGGCCAGGATCGTCGAGCTCGTAGAGCGCTACGAGGACGGACGGATGTTGATCCTGGTCGAGGGCTCGCGGCGCTTCAAGCTCAACAGCATCCTCACCGGCAAGCCCTACTACGTCGGGGAGGTCGAGTACCTCGCGGAAGAGCCGGAGGAGGATGTGACGGCGCTCGCCGAGGAGTGCATAGCCCTGCTCGAACGAGTCGTCGAGGCAGCTACAGAGGGCTCGGTAGGCATAGAGATACAGCCTCCCTACCGCAACCTCTCGTTCGCGATCGCCGGCCGCATAGACTTCGACCTCGAGATCCGCCAGCAGATCCTGGAGCTCACCTCCGAGAAGGAGCGGCTGGAGAAGGTGAAGGAGCTCCTCTCCGCGGCGGCCGAGAGGCTAGAGCGCGAGCAACAGGCGCGCGAGAAGGCCCAGAAGAACGGGCACCTGCGCGGCGACTGGCGGCCCGGAGAGAAGAGGGAAGAAGAGGAAGGCGGCTAGAGCTGCTTGCGTAGAGAGAGGTTCAACGTTTCTCCTAGGAGCCGCGGAGCTTGCTCTCTGCCTCCGGTGGCAGGTTTCTCTCCACCTCCTGGGGCAGAAGCTCCCTGACCTTGCGCAGGCTCTCCTGGTCTACCTTGTAGACGAGGGGGTCCGTCGCGAGAGCTTCTTCGCCGGCGGCGGCCTTTATACGGGCAACGAGGTTCTCCTCGACGAGCCAGGCCATCGAGGGTAGGACGCCGGCCAGGATGCGCAGCCGTACCCTGCCGCCGGTCTCCTCGCGCTCCACAAGGCGCGGCGGGGTGAGGTAGAGCTCCGAGACCTCGTCGAGGGAGCCCAGCACCCTGGCAACGGCCTCGGAGTCCAAGAGCTGGACCTCGGTGGTGAAGCGTTGCTCGCCCGAGACGTAGTTGGTCACCCCCTGCATCGCGCCGTTCGGGATGTAGCTCACCTCCCCGGAGAGCGAGCGTACCTTCGTCATGCGCAGCCCCAGCTCCTCCACGATGCCCGACACCCCTTGCGGCTGCACCTCGACGAAGTCCCCGACGCTGTACTGCCCTTCGAAGATAATCGAGAACCCGGCGATCACGTCGCGCAGGAAGCTCTGAGCTCCGAAGCCTATGATCGCGGCGATGAGCGTCGCGCCGGCCGTCGCCGGCAGCGGATCGCGGACGAAGATGCTGAAGATAAAGAGCACCACGATCATGAAGATGATGTAGCGCAGGGCGTTCCTTATGAGGGTGATCGCCGTGTCCTGGCGCTTTATGCGGGCGACGGCCTCCGCGTCGAGCAGGTCCTCAGCCCTGCGCCGCCGCCACCGCAGCACGCGTGGCACCCCGTGCGTCAGCACCCGGTAGACGAAGAGACCGATGATTATCACCAGCACGGAGGCGATCACGTTGGCCAGGAACTCCGTGCTGATCAGGTAGTCGTAGACCTCCGTGAAGAAGTCCTGAACGCGCGATATCTCCCGCCCCGCGCCCGCTGCGGTGTCGTCCACGGCGTTTTCGAGGCCGGGCGTCTTATCTTGAAGGATCGTCATCGACATGGCGGCGCACATTAAAGTACCCCGGCGTGGGGATCGCAAGGAGGGTGCTGTCTCTGGGAGGGGTATGCCGCTCGTCGCCAGATAGCTATACTGCTCGTATTGCGGGCCGGATGTACCCTGGCCCACGGAAAGAAGGAGGGTGGAGAGTGAAGAGGTCGATCCTTTTGGTTGTTGCGATGGCGATGGCGCTGCTCATGGTGAGCGGAGTGGCCATCGCGCGCACGGTCTACTGTGACGGGGGCAAGTGCCGCGGCACGAACACCAGAGACACCATGTACGGTACCGAGGGGCGCGACATCATCAACTCGCTTGAGGGCGCGGATCTCGCGCGCGGCAAAGGCGGTGCCGACACCCTGAAGGGCGACGGGGGCAAGGACCGGCTGAGCGGCGGGAAGGGTAACGACGTAGTATACGGCAGCGACGACGACGACCGGGTGGCCGGAAACAGCGGCTTCGACGCTCTAAGCGGGGGCAACGCCGATGATCTCATATTGGCGGTCGACGGGATGACAGATCAGATCACTTGCGGGAACGGCAGACACGACATCGTCTTCTTCGACCGAGGGGTCGATAATCTCCGCGACCGCGGCGAGTGCGAGGTTCGGAGGCCCAAGTAGAAGATAGGGTCCGAGCGGCATCCAAAGAAGAGAGCGAAGAAGATCGGGGCCCTCGTCCGGCCCCGGTCTTCTGTTGCTAGCAGGGAAAATCACTCATTTGGGGGATGGCGGCGGGCGCGCGCCGGTGCATCATTCTGGTTTGAACGTGATCCACCAGTAAAGGAGAATCGCCATGACCCAAGCCGTTTCGGGACCGCCCGTCGTCGCTGGGGACGTACACGTTACCGGGAGGAGGGTGCTGGCCACGATCGTGGACGCCATCGTGCTGGGCATCCTGTTCGCCTTGCTGACGATACCGTTCGGGTCGAGCAGCGTCGAAGGCGCTGCGGCAAGCGCCTCGCTAGGGTCCCTGGGTACCCTACTCTACGTCGCTCTGGCCTTCGCCTACTATACTCTCCTCGAGGGCTATCGCGGGCAGACGGTGGGCAAGATGCTGCTCGGTATAAAGGTGGTGCGGGAGGACACCGGCGATGTGCCGGGGATAGGTGCTGCCGCCATAAGGACCGTGCTGCGCATCATCGACGGTATCTTCGCGTACCTGGTAGCCTTTATTACGGTGCTGATATCCGGCAAGAATCAGCGACTCGGGGACATGGCAGCCCATACCCTGGTCGTGCGCAAGTAGACTCCGAGATAGTACGGACTATGGGCCGGGGCGCTCGAAGCGCCCCGGCTTTCTCATTCCCGGTAGCGTTCTAGGGCGAGCGCTATGAGGCGGTCGAGAAGGTTCTCGTAGGGTAGGCCGCTGGCGGCCCAGAGCCGCGAGTAGACGCTGGTTGAGGTGAAGCCTGGGATGGTGTTGATCTCGTTCAGGAGCAGACGCCCGGAGTCGCGCTCGAGAAAGAAGTCCACGCGGGCCATGCCCGCGGCGTCTATGGCCTCGTAGGCGGCGCGAGCCACGCGCCGCAGCTCGCCGGCGGTCTCTTCCGGGATGTCGGCGGGCACGACGAGCTCCATCCCGCCCTTGGAGTACTTGGCCTCGTAGTCGTAGAACTCGTTCTTCTTGACCAGGATCTCGCCGGGCAGAGAGACCTCGGGCCGCTCGTTGCCGAGCACCGAGACCTCTATCTCCCTTGCATCCACGCCGGCCTCGATAATAAGGCGCCGGTCCAGCGCGGCCGCCTCCTCAAGCGCCGACCGCAACTGCGCGGCGTCCGTGGCCCTGGCGATGCCGACGCTGGAACCGAGGTTCGCGGGCTTGACGAAGCACGGGTAGCCCAAAGAGTCCTCGACGCGTCCGATCCAGCCGTCGCCGTCTCCCTCCCAGTCTCTGCGGGTAAGGCCTACCCACTCGACCTGCGGCAGACCGTGGTGGGCGAAGATCTTTTTCATGGTGATCTTGTCCATCCCGGCCGCGCTAGCCAGCACCCCGCTCCCCACGTAGGGGATGCCTGCCAGCTCGAGCATGCCTTGGATCGTGCCGTCCTCGCCGTAGGGCCCGTGCAGAACAGGGAAGACGACGTCCACCGTGCCGAGCGTGGAGGGTATCTTCTCCCCGGTCTTCGCCGGGGGAGCGGCTGCACTTCCGGTCCCGATCATCTCCCTGCTCGCCGCTTCCAGCTCTCGCATGGGGTCCTCGGAGGAGATCCAACGCCCCTCCCGGGTTATGCCGACGGGGACGACCTCGTGGCGCCCATCCCTCTGCAGCGCACCTATGATGGCGCGCGCGGAGGCCAGAGAGACCTCGTGCTCCCCGCTCCGACCGCCGAAGACGACCATCACCCGAGCCAACGCGCTACTCCTCTCCTCTCCAGCCCGCCCATCCTAGCAAAGGTCGCGGTGAGCGTAGCCTCAAGCGCTTTCGGGCGGGAGACCTAGAGCGTCGGAGCTTCCCCTCAGTGCAGCGGCGACAAACTCTATGTGCTCGTTGAGGTCTACGCCGAGCTCCTCCGCGCCCCGCAATATGTCCTCGCGGCTCACGGCAGCGGCGAAGGACTTCTGCTTCATCTTCTTTCGAACGCTCTTGGCCTTGAGACCCTCCAGCCCGTCCGGTCGCATGAGCGCCACGGCCATGATGAAGCCGGAGAGCTCGTCCACAGCGAACAGCGTCTTGGACATAAGGGTGTCGCGGGGGACGTCGAGGTAGTCGGCGTGGCCCTTTATGGCGTGGAGCACATCCCCCGGATAGCCTCTCTTCTCCAGCTCGCTAACCCCGACCATCGGGTGCTCGGCGGGGGTCGGGTGTCGCTCGTAGTCCATATCGTGCAGGAGTCCGGTTATGCCCCACTTCTCCTCGTCCTCGCCGAACCTTCTCGCGTAGGCGCGCATTGCGGCCTCGACGGCGAGCATGTGCTTGCGCAGGGAGTCGCTCTCAGTCCATTCGCAAAGCAGGTCCCACGCTTCCTGTCGATTCAAGAGACTCCTTTCTTTAGAGGTCTTTGGGCGCAAGTCTTTTCGCGGTCTAGAATCTCAGAATATGGAATTTCATACCTCAGGTCCTACCTACTTTGTACGAGACTTTTATGACGCTGCCGCGCGTGTTCGTCTGCTGCACCGAGCGGGTGGCGTCACCGGCGATCACGATCACCTTCAGAGCTCCTCCCGCGTCCTGCTTCTCGATGCGGCATGTGAGCCTCTGCTCTCGCGGGTCGAAGGCATAGCGCTTGGGTATCTTGCCGCTGAGGATGCTCTCCTTGCCCCCGACGGCGCAGATGCCGGAGAAGGTCGTCCCCGGGTCCCCCTCGAGGCGGAGCAAGACGGCCGGAGCGTCGGGCGCCGGTCCGAGGGTGGCCTCGGAGAGCGAAGCTTCGGCGGTCGTCTCAGATCCTGTCGTCTCTTCGCCAGGAGGTGTGCTCTGCTTGCGGTCTTGGGAGTGTCCGGTTGTGTCGCGACCGCCGCCCGAAGTGCCGGTCTCGTCGGAACAGGAGATAGCCGCCAGACACAGAAAGGTCAAGACCGCGGCCGCAAGAGCCCTCGCAGGTGCACGCTGGAAAGGATCCCACACTTCGCGGATTCTATCCGAACGAGAAGGTAATTTCCGCTTACCTCTGCGGACCGTGTAACCGGCCCAGGGCACGCGCGCGCACGAGCACGGCGTCGAGCATCGCGGGGGTGAGGACACCGGTGAAGGTGTTCTGCTGGGATGGGTGGTAGCAGCCGAGGAGGGCGGTAGCGCCAGCCACCACCTCGGCACCGTGGCCGAACCTGGGTCTGGGCCTGAGCCCGTAGAGGCGGAGAGCGGCGTCCCAGGCGAAGGCGCCGAGGCAGACTACGACCTGCGCCTCCAGCAGTTCCAGCTCCCTGCCCGCGTAGGGGAGGCAGGCGTCCCGTTCTGCGGGGGTGGGCCTGTTCTGTGGCGGGGCGCACCGGACGGCGGCGGAGATCCAGAGCCTGTAGAGTTCGAGGCCGTCTTCGCGGTGGCGCGAGACGGGCCTGCTCGCAAAGCCGGTACGGTGCAACGCAGCGAAGAGGAAGTCGCCCGACCGGTCGCCGGTGAAGAAGCGGCCGGTCCTGTTCGCGCCGTGGGCCGCCGGGGCGAGGCCAAGGATCACGACCCGCGCGTCCGGGTCGCCGAAGCCAGGGACGGGGCACCCCCAGTAAGTCTCATCGCTAAAGGCCGCACGCTTCTCGCGGGCGACTCTCTCGCGCCACTCGACGAGCCGCGGACAGCGCCGGCACGAGGTTATCTCCTTCTCAAGGGTGGCGAGTTCCTCGCTGCTTGGCACGCGCCTGCCTCCAGGCTCTCAAGCTCCGTATCGGTTGAGCTTGAGGGCGTGGCCCATTAGGAGGCCCATGATCTCCTCCGCAGGGAACACCCCTAGGGAGCCGCCCGCGCACGTCCGCTCCCCGAAGCTCTGCGCGGTCGGCAGGGTGTAGGGGGATGAGAGGAGGAACGGGACACCGTGCCAGGAGTGGCTCTCTAGCTTCGCCGGCGTCGCGTGGTCGCCGGTGATGGCGAGTGCGGCGGGGTCGAGGTCGAGCACCTCGGGCATAAGACGATCCACCTCCTCGATGACGGCGGCCTTGCGCTCGAAGTCGCCGTCCTCGCCGGCGGCGTCGGGCGGCTTCACGTGGAGAAAGAAGAAGTCGTGGCGGTCCCAGTTCGCTTTCAGGGTCTCGAACTCGCCGGCGATGCCCTCGCCCTCTCTGAGTAGCTCCATCCCGGCGAGACGGGCAAGACCCTTGTACATCGGGTAGCTCGCTATGGCGGCGGCGTCGAGCTCATAGATCTCCTCGAAGGAAGGGAGCCCGGGGTGCATCCCGAAGCCGCGCATGAGCACGGTGTTAGCCGGGTGCTCGTCAGCGAGCACCTTGTTTGCCTGCTCGATGAAGGCGTTAGCCAGAGCCGCGCTCCGCTCGGCCTCGGGTGAGCCGTCGGTCGGCTTGACGGGGAGCGGCTCTAGCCCCACCCTCTGAGGGTCGGAGTCCGCCAGAGCATCAGAGAGATTCTCGCCGCGCAAGACGGCTACGGCCCGGTGTTCCTTCTCGTGGGTGACGAAGACCTCTACCCCGTCGAGGTCGATGCTCTCGTTCAGGAGGTCCACCAGGGGCGCGGCCTTCTCGTTCGAGATGCGGCCCGCGCGGCGGTCGGAGATCCTGCCCGCCTCATCGAGGGTGGCGAAGTTGAGCCGGGCGGCGAGGTCGTTCTCTGTGAGCTCGAAGCCGACGCCCAGAGCGCTCAATACTCCGCGCCCGACTACGTAGCGAAGGGGGTCGTAGCCGAAGAGGGCGAGGTGGCCGGGTCCGCTACCGGGGCTGACGCCGGCCGCCACCGGGAGCGAGAGCCCGAGGTCGGAGCGGGCGGCTAGAGTGTCGAGGTTCGGGGAGTCGGCGGCCTCCAGCTCGGTCGGACCCGAAGGGTCCAGCGGGAGCCCGCCCAGACCGTCCAGTATGAGAAGCAGGATCTTCGAATCCGTCTTCACCGACAGCTCGCGCATGAGATCCAGGTCCAAGACGCTCCTCCTCTTTAGCGGTCCCGGCAGTCTAGCAGATGGGTCTCGTCCCGCTTCCTCCGAACATCCGTTCTGCTACCCTGCACGGGTGCCGGACAACAGCTTTGTGGGGGATGGATGAGGATCGAGACAGTGGATTTGAACTTTCTGGGCGCGGAGGAGATTATCGCCTCCTTCCTGCTCCTCGGCGACGAGGCGGCGGCGATCGTCGAGACGGGACCTGCGACGTGCCTCGACTCCCTGGGTGATGGGTTGGGAGAGCACGGTGTCTCTGTCGAGGACGTACATCAGGTCTTCCTGACGCACATACACCTGGACCACGCCGGGGCTTCGGGTCACCTGGCAGAGCTGCTCCCGAACGCGACCTT
>DASTQK010000172.1:0-4844 GCA_035761765.1 Rubrobacteraceae bacterium | reverse complement strand
TTGGCCGCGCGGTCGTAAGCCTTCTCTCCGACTGGTGGCCAGCCACCACAGGCGAGCTCATCCACGTCGACGGCGGCTACCACGCGATGGGAGCGCCGATAAGGTAGCTATCGGCCCTCAGCAAGTTGTGGGACGGCCACGCCTCCGATGTTTACGGGGACACACTGGGTCCGCCTTCTCGCTCGGGAAAGAAACCGCGTCTTCGGCGTCGCCCGGGATACCGAAGCACTCGTCGTACACTCGGTTCACCTGGAAGGTTTAAAGAGGTCCGTGTAGGCGGCCAACGACTGCTGGACAACCTGCTGAAATGCCTCCTGCTGGGCCACGGACTGCTCCATCCAATGTCGGGACATCTCCTGGAAGGCCTGCTGCTGCTGTTGTGCCAGCTGCATCCACTGCTCCGAGGCCTGATGGAAGGTCTGCCCCGTTGCCAGTTGGCCTTCTTCTTGCGGCTGCTGGGAGACGTAGAAGGGCGGGGTATTCAAGAGCTGGACGTAGGACGCCATGGTGTCCTGCATCAGCTGCTGAAAGGTCTGCTGCTGCCTCTGGATCTGATCGGCCATTGTATGCATCGTGGCGATCCACCTTCGAGCGATCTCTTCTGCCGCCTGCTGGCCCCTGCTTGTGTTCTCGCTCACCTTCTCTTCCCTCTCCGTCTTTGTCAGTGATCACATATTCCCATTGTAAGTGCCTCGAAACTACCGGCCGGGGCCCGAGCTCTCTAATTTAGTGGAGCAGCAACTATTGGAGAGACACTGCGTAGTAAGTAGAACAAGCCACTGCAAGGAGGCTCTGGATGGACCTGCTACGCATCGTAATCGCCATACTCCTGCCTCCACTCGGCGTGTTCTTGCAGGTGGGTATCGGCAAGCAGTTCTGGATCAACATCCTGCTTACGATCCTCGGTTATATCCCCGGCATTATCCACGCCGTGTGGGTCATCGCGAAGTACTAATGCGTGGTTAGAACGCCGTAGCCTTAGGATGGCTCGTCGAGCCTCTTACCATGCAAGGGTTGCGGGGTTATCTCTGATGCCCCAAAACGCCAGGCCTCTCGCGGGGATCATCCGCTCCTACACCCTTCTGGCGAGCGAGGCAAACTTGGTGTACTGCTCCATCCAGGCAAGCTGCACCTTGCCGGTAGGACCGTTACGGTGCTTGCCGACGATGACCTCGGCTATGCCCTTGTCGTCGGAGTCGGGGTTGTAGTACTCGTCACGATACAGAAACATCACCATGTCCGCATCTTGTTCGATGGCTCCGCTGTCTCTGAGATCCGAGAGCAACGGGCGCTTGTCGTGGCGCTGCTCGACGGCCCGGGAGAGCTGCGCGATAGCGAGCACGGGCACGTCGAGGTCGCGGGCTAGCACCTTGAGACCGCGGCTGATCTCCGCTATCTCCTGCTGGCGGTTCTCGGAACGGTTCCCCTGCCCTATCATGAGTTGCAGATAGTCCACCACCACGAGCGAGAGCGGCGGCGCGCCCCTCGCCTTGAGCTGGCTCGAGAGTCGCCTCACCTTGGCCCGCATCTCCATGAGAGTCACGCCAGCGGTGTCGTCGATCCAGATCGGCGCCCGGCTTACCTGCGCGACCCCGCGCACAAGCTTGGGCCAGTCCTCGGCCTTGACGTTGCCGCTCCTCAGTGCCTGCGCCGGGATGCGCGTGGTCTGCGAGATGAGCCGCTGCACGAGCTGCTCCTTGCTCATCTCTAGCGAGAAGATCGCCACCGGCATGTTCTTTTCGCCACTGGCATGCCAGATCGAATTCAAAGCCATAGCCGTCTTTCCCATCGCCGGTCGGGCGGCGAGGATAATGAGGTCGCTCTTGTGAAAGCCGGTGGTGAGGCGGTCGAGGTCTTCGAAGCCGGTCTCGACGCCGGTAACCTCGCCTTCGGCCTCGTAGAGGCGCTGAATCATCTCGAGCGCACCAGGCGCGAGCTCGGAGACGGGGGCGAGGTGCTCTCTCAGGGTACGGTTGGAGACGCCGTAGACGAGCTGTTCGGCGGCGTCGAGCGCGTGGCCGACGTCATCCGGCTCCCGAAAGGCGTCCTCGGTGATGCGGCTCCCGACGTCGATTATCTCCCTTAACAGAGCCTTGCCGCGTACGATGTCCGCGTACCTGCTCGCGTTGGCCGCCGTAGGCACGCTCTCGACGATCTGGAAGACGTAGGCCCTCCCGCCAACCTTGTCGAACTCCCCCATGGTCCTAAGCTCGTTGGTCAGGGTGAGCTGGTCTATGGGGTCGCCGCGTGAGTACAGGCGCGTCATCGCACCGTAGATGATCCGGTGCACCTCCGAGTAGAAGTCCTCCGCGGTGAGTCGCTCGGCTACCGCCGCGACCGCAGTCTCGGAGACGAGCATGGCGCCAATTACCGCCTTCTCAGCCTCCAAGTCGTGCGGCGGCACACGAGCGGCAGCTTCGCCCGTGGGAACCTCTCGCATCCTCCCTCGCCTCTCCATGGACCTCTCAATATGCAGCAAAAAGGGGCCCGGTACAAGACGGAGCCCCTAATCTTCTGGTCGAGGTTGTGCCTGAAGCTACACCTTACGTAAAGACGTCAAATGCAACGACACTACAATTTCGGCACCACGATCACTTTGACGCTCGCCTCGACGTCACCGTGGACCTGTATGGGCACCTGGTGGGTACCGAGGGCCTTGATGGGCTCGGGGAGCCGGATACGACGCCTGTCGAGGTGTATGCCGCGAGCGTTCTCGATCGCGTCGGCGATATTCGCGGCGGTGACCGAGCCGAAGAGTCGCTCGTCCTCACCGGTACGCGCCTCGATAGTGATCACGCTCTTGTTAAGCGTCTCGGCCACCTCTGTAGCCCGCTCGGCCAAGCGCCGGTCGCGCTCCTCGGCCTCCTCCATCTGGTGGCGAGCCTCCTCCAGCTTGCCTGGGGTAGCCACCTCGGCGAGCCCGCGCGGCACCAGGAAGTTGCGCACGTAACCCCGGCTCACGTCCACGATGTCGCCACGCCGCCCGATCTTCTCAACGTCCTGCGTAAGGATGACCTGCACCTTCTCTACCCCCTACCGTCCGACCACGTACGGCAAGAGTGCCATCTCGCGGGCGCGCTTGATCGCGGTCGCCGCCTCGCGCTGGTGCTGTGGACAGAGCGCCGTGACCCTGCGGGCACGGATCTTGCCTCTATCCGAGGTGAAGCGCCGCAGCATGTTGTAGTCCTTGTAGTCCACGTAATCTATGTTCTCTTTGCAGAACATGCACGGTTTGTTCTTGGCCGGACGTGCTCCGCGGTTGAAACTGCCTCTTCTCCTACCCACTCAGATCCTCCTGTTCTCCAGAAATCCTAGCCCGCAGCCTCGACCGGCTCCGGCTTGTGAGCGTACGTCGGCGGGAGCTTCATGACCATGTGCCGCAGCACGTCGTCGGAGACGCGCAGGATGCGCTTGAGCTCCACGAGGGTGCGCTCGCCGGCGGTGAACTCCATGATCACGTAGTAGCCGTCCGTGCGGTGGTCTATCTCGTAGGCCAGCTTCCTCCGGCCCCAGTGATTCACGTCCCTCGGCTCGCCGCTGGTGCGCTCGATGACCGTGCGAAAACGCGAGATCGTGTTCTCGACCTGCTCCTCGTCGAGCTCGGGGATGATAATGAACATGACTTCGTAGACGTCCAAGTGTGCCTCCTCTGGTCTGGAATCGGCTTCTTGGTTCGCAAGAAGCAGGGGCCTATGAAGTTCTTTCACGAGTTTACCAGTGCGACAAGCTAGTTACAAACCTTGCCGCAGGGTGTCGCTCCTTTCATCGTCTGGCGGGTGGGCGGAGATATACTCTGCGCGTGGAGAACGGGAGCGCCATCGCCGTCGAGACCGTGGGCTTGAGCAAGGTCTACGGCGAGGGCTCAACCACGGTCCATGCGTTAAGAGACGTCTCGCTCGAGTTCCCGGACGGCGAGTTCGCGGCCATCATGGGCCCTTCGGGGTCCGGGAAGAGCACGCTCCTGCACCTCCTCGGCGCCCTCGACAAGCCTTCGTCCGGACGGGTCATCGTGGGCGGCACCGACCTCTCGGGGCTCTCGGACAGGAAGCTGACGCTCCTCAGGCGCGAGCGCATGGGATTCGTCTTCCAGTTCTTCAACCTCATCCCTACCCTCTCGGCCGAGGAGAACATACTGTTGCCAGCCCTCATCGCCGGCGAGAAGGCCGGCGAGTACTCGGGGAGGCTGGACGAGTTGCTGGATCTTGTCGGCCTGAGTGCTCGGCGGACGCACAGGCCGGATGAGCTCTCGGGCGGCGAGCAGCAACGGGTCGCGATAGCGAGGGCCCTGGTTCGGAACCCCGACATCATCCTCGCCGACGAGCCGACCGGAAACCTGGATTCCAGTACGGGTGCGGGGGTGCTGGACCTCCTGAAAGAGTCTGCCGCGCGCTACGACCAGACCATCCTCATGGTCACCCACGACCCGCGGGCTGCCGCCTTCGCCGACCGCGTAGTGTTCCTCTCCGACGGCCGGGTCGTAGACGAAGCTCGAGATCCCGACCCCGAAGGGATCCTGGAGCGCATAAAGAACCTGGAGTCGGCGGGATGACGGAGCAGGGCTACACCTTCAAGGCGATGAGCGATGAAGAGGCGCGCGAGATCTCCGCCTGGTGCTACGACCCTCCCTACGACTTCTACGACGCGACGAACGACCCCGGAGACCTGGACGAGTTGCTCGACCCGCGGCGGCGAGAGGGCTCGTATCTCTCGGCCTTCGACGAGAGAGGCGCGCTCGTGGGCTTCTTCCAGTTCGAGAGAAAAGGACGGAGAGTGGAGGTAGGGCTGGGGTTGAGGCCGGATCTCACCGGCATGAGGCTCGGTCTCGGGTTCATGCTGGCGGGCCT
>DASTQK010000171.1:0-3325 GCA_035761765.1 Rubrobacteraceae bacterium | reverse complement strand
GAGCATCCCCGCCGCCACCGAGAACTGCCCGAAGAGGACGAACAGGGTGGAGAAGATCTCTCCCATCCGATCCGCCCCCTCCACGGCGTCTCTCTTTATGGGGTCGGCTTCGAGGTCGTTGTCCGCCAGAAGGGGCCGGAGGGCGTCGACCGTGGACGCCGTGTGCTTCCCACCCTCCACGGTGGGGCCGCCGTGGGTGATGAGGACCTCGTTCACCCTGCCCTCCTCGCCGAGGAGCCTCTGGAGGTTCCCGAGCGGCATCACCATCGAGGTGTCGGAGCCGGGGTTGGCTCCGCTCTCGTAGACGCCGGCGACCTCGAACCGCGGTAGACGTTCCTGGGCCTCGGGCCGGGCGGCGCGCGCATCGGCCGTCGAGACCGGAGGGCGCGCTCCGCCCTCGAATCCGGCGGGAGGTCCTTGCGGCATCGCGGGGCGCTGTCGGTCTCCCCGCTCCGCAGGCATCTCCCTTTCTACCTCCGTAGTGGGCCGAAACAGGGCCGCCTCCACCTCGTCGCCCACGCTCGCCCCGAGCTCTTCTGCGGTCTTGGCGCTGAGGTAGATCTCGTGCTCTCCGAGATCTCCGAGGGCGAGGGGCTCTCCCGAGGCAGTCTCGAGACGGTCGAAGCCCCGCATCGAGTTCATGCCCAGCACGTCGACCCGAGGCTCGGCGAGACCCGTCCCGGGCGATGTGACCGGCACTGTCTCCCTGGCGAGCGGGGCGACGCGAGCGTCGCCTGAGAGCCTCTCACGTATCTTGCCGACGAGGTCCCCGTCGAAGTACCTCTCGCGCGGCGCGGGCGCCGCCGGTCCTCCGGCACCGAACGCCGCGGCGGCGGGCTGCGCGCCGCCGGGTCGCTCGGCCATCACGACCACGTCGACCCTGCCTATGTTCTCCAGCGCCTGGATGCGGAGCGAGTTCGTCAGCGTGTCGCCAGTGGTGAAGGCCGCCGAGAAGAGAGCGGTGGCCAGCATCAGGCCAACGACGATCAGGACGCTCTGCGCCCGGCGGCGCGGGATGTTCCTCACGGCCATCCTCAAGGAGGTCCGGTCGCGCGCGGCCAGCGCAGCGAGGATCAGGGCGCCCGCGGCGAAGACGCCGAGGAGAACCCGCGTCAACTGCTGCGCCGGTATGCCGAACAGCTCATCCATCCCGCCCCCTCTCGCCGTTTGGCTCGTCGCCCTCGACACGTCCGTCGCGCATGCGCACCAGGCGATGGGCGCGGCGGGCTACCGAGACGTCGTGGGTGACGAGGACGAAGGTCTGGTCGTGCTCCCGGTTCAGGCGAACCAGGAGGTCCATGATCCCCGCGCTGGTCTCGGAATCGAGCGCACCGGTGGGTTCGTCGGCCCAGACTATGACGGGGTCGTTCACGAGCGAGCGGGCGACCGTCACCCTCTGCTGCTGGCCACCGCTCATCTCGTTCGGACGCTTGCTTGCCTGCTCGGGGACGCCGACGGTTTCCAGTGCCAGCATCGCTTGTCGGCGCGCCTCTGTAGGCTTCGCGCCGGACACCAGGAGGGGCAGCTCCACGTTCTCGACGGCGGAGAGGACGGGGATGAGGTTGTACGTCTGGAAGACGAAGCCCATCTTCTGTGCTCTGAACCGGGTACGTCTCCTGTCGGACATCCTGGAGATGGACTCGCCGCCGACCAGGACCTCTCCCCCATCGAACTCGTCGAGGCCCGAAAGACAGTTGAGTAGCGTCGTCTTTCCGCAGCCGGAGGGACCCATGACGGCGACCATCTCCCCGCGAGAGATAGAGAGGTCCACCCCTCGCAGGGCGTGGACGCGCACCCCGCCAGGGGCGTACTCCTTCTCGACACCACGGGCCTCTACTATGACCGTATCACCAGCTTCCCTTTGCGCCACACTCTCACTCGCTCTCTCGATCAAGATCCTCTCCTTTCCTGGTGGTCCGGTCCGCTGCGCGGGTTCTCATGCCTGCGCGCTCCCGAGCCCTTCACCTCTCGCCGTTCGTCGATGGTCACGTTGTTGGCGCCGCCCGTAACGGCCACGGCGTAGCGGTCGGTGGCGCCGTCGTAGTGCCGGCTCCGCAGGTCCAGCTCGCCACCTGCGGCGCCGATGCCTCTGTCGTCGAACTTCAGGAGGGTGGCGCCACCCCCCACGCGAAGCCGCGCAGCGATCCCTTCGGGGCGGTGGATGGCGACGTTGCTGGCGCCGCCGAGGAAGAGTATGTCCACGGTGCCCGAGGGAACGGGCAGCAATACCTCCATGCGGCCGACGCCGCCGGCAACGCTGAGCGAACCAATCCGGAGCCCGCGCAGATCGGCGACCAGTTGCGAGGCGCCGCCGCGGACCTCGATCCCCCACGGGATGCGCGCGTTGAGCGCGACCTCGGCTGGACACTCCGACCTGCAGTCGAGCCAGTCGCGGGACGAAACGTGGAGGTGCCGGATCGTCACGATGCCGTCGTGCACCCCTATCGTCGGCATCCACTTCCCGAAGCGCGCGCTGCACAGGCTCTGCATGCGCCGGTCGGCTCGGATGGTGATCCAATGAGCACCGTTCGTGAACCGCAAGTGCCCGCTTCTGGAGGAACCAAGCGGAGCCGCGAAGCAGTCGCCGCACAGCGTGCTCATGCCACCCTCTCCGGATCCTAGTCGGCCTTATCCGGCGTCCTGAAGAACTTGCGAAGGAGTCCGGCGACCCTCGCCAGCTCCCACGTTACGGTCGAGACCCGCCGAGGGGTAGCGGGACTCCCGCAGTTCGCTCGAAGCGCCACCTTCAACCGGGCCAGCTCCGCCTCGCGCATCAACTCCTCGCGCCGCTGCTTCAAGACCTCCATGCTCATCGTCCCGTACACCTTCGGTCCTCCTGCAAAGTCCGTCACACGACCTCTCGGTTCGTGCTCATGAGCGTACCGGGGAGGCGGGTGTAGGTGCATCGACCAAAGGGTGGATCGGGGGGGTAGAGATTCCGGCAGCCCTCATCTCGCGTTACGACCGCGGATAGCGGCCAGGCACGGGTGGGGTCTCGGGCCTCTCCGGTCCTGGTCACACCTCATCTCCTCCGCTACAAGCGAGACTCGGGATCGAGCAGGCGAGCGGGCTCGCCGGGCCACTGCGCTACGGTTTCCCGTCGCCCTCGGTCCCGCGCGCAACGTCTTCGGGCTGTTTCTGCCGAAGATCCGAGAGAAGCTTGGATTGTCCACCGGGGTACCGTGCTATAGCTGGCTCGAGGATGACCACCGGTATCGGCCGCTCGGTCCGCTCCTGGTAGCGCGCGTAGCCCTCGAAAACCGAGGTGATCCGGGGCCAGAGCTCGGCTCTCTCCTCTTTGGAAGCGATGCGGGCGATCATGGTG
>DASTQK010000170.1:0-3097 GCA_035761765.1 Rubrobacteraceae bacterium | reverse complement strand
CCAGCGAGTCCCTCAAGGAGAAAAGGACACCCTCCATAATGGCGCGGGTCAGGTGCGCAACGCCGTGCCGACCCGTTAGCCCGAAGAAGGCGCCGCGCGCCCGCGGGTCCAGGTGGGGCGTTCGCTCTCCCGAGAGGTAGGGCAAGAACAGGAGGCCCTCCGCGCCGGGCTCGATCTGCGATGCCGCCCGCACGAGCTCGTCGTAGCCTTTGCCCAGCGTCTCGCGCCACCACTGCAAGGAGCCGCCCGCAGACAGGGTTACGCCCATCAGGTGGTACGCACCCGGCACGGCGTGGCAGAAGGCGTGGATGCGTCCCGAAGAATCCGGCACGAACTCTTCGGTAGGTGCGAAGAGGACGCCGCTGGTTCCGACAGAAGAGCTCAGGAGACCGGCATCGACGACGCCTACACCCACCGCAGCGGCGGCGTTGTCCCCGCCTCCTGCCGCTACGGGGATGCCGGACCTCAGGCCGAGCTCTCCCGCAATGCCCCGGTCCAGCTCGCCGGTAGTCTGGGGACCTTCATACACACGGGGCATCCATTCGATGGGGATCTCCAGTGCGTCCAGGATCTCCGCTGACCAATCCCTGACCGTGACATCCAACAGCAGCGTGCCCGCGGCGTCGGAGGCGTCGGTCGCGAGCTCCCCTGTGAGCCGCAGCCGGATATAGTCTTTGGGCAGCAGGACCGTGGAGACCCTCGAGTAGTGCTCCGGCTCATGGTCCCTGAGCCACAGGATCTTTGGCGCCTGGAAGCCGGTGAGGGCGGGGTTGCCGGCTATCTGGATCAGGCGCTCCTCCCCCACCCTATCTGTGATCTGGGCGCACTGCTTGTAGGTGCGCTGATCGTTCCACAGCAGCGCTGGCCTTATCACCTCGTCCGAAGGGTCGAGGAATACCGAGCCGTGCATCTGACCCGTGAGACCCAGGCCCGCCACCTCTTCCCCGAGCCCTTCGGACACCTTCCCGAGCGCCTCTAGGGCGCCCTGCCACCAGTCCTCCGGGTCCTGCTCGGTCCAGCCGGGGCGCGGGCTGCGCAAAGGGTACTCAGACGAAGCCTCGGCGATCACGTTCCCCGCTCCGTCGACCGCGACTGCCCTCGCGCCACCCGTGCCGATGTCCAGGCCGAGGAGCACGCTCACGGCTGCCCCTCGCGCCGCGATGCCCGCGCTTCGCCCCTTCTCCTCACCACCTCGGCCTCGTAGTCCTCGTCGAGGCCCAGAGCTCTGTAGAGAGTTCTCTGGCCCGCAAGAGCGTCGGCCCGGCTCTTTGCCTCGCCTAAAGCGTCGCGGTCTATCTTGCGTGCCAGATCCCAGATGAACTCCCACTGCAAGATCGCGCGCCTGACGGCGGCGACCTGGTCTTCGGTGTAGGGGTAGAGGTCGAAGCCTATAAGTTCGCCGTCCTCTCCGTAGCCTACGTCCTGGAGAGTCTGGGCGAGCTCGAGGGTCTGCACGAAGAAGTTGGTGCCGACGACGTTGTCGTCATCAAAAGTACCCCAGCCGTCGTTGCCGTGCTGGTGGCCGAGCTTGTGCTCCGAGGCGAGAAGGTCGGCGTACTCCGCGAGGTTCTCGCCGTTCATGATCAGGTGCTGCCAGTCCATGTTGACGAGGAGGTTCTGGGTGTCGACACCGAGTGCGTTTACTTTTTGAATGGTAAAGAGCGTCATCCCGATGTTCTGCATCAGGATCTTCATCGCGGGCTCGGAGTTCTTGTGCTCGAGGAAAACCTTGACGCTCCGCTCGTTGGCGTGGTCGGTGACCTCGGCGATTCCCTCCACGAAAGCGCGCCACGCTTGCGCGTAAGGACGCTGGAAGGTGTAGTTGTACCCTTCGGCCCCGGGCCAGATGATGAAGCTGGCTCCTACTTGTGCGCACAGGTCCACCCCGCGCTTGAGGGTGTCGATGCCTCCTCTGCGCAGAGAGTCGTCGGGGTTGATGAAGACGCCCAGGGAGTAGGTCGGGTCGGTGTGGAGCCCGGCGGCGACCACGGGCAGGTCCATACCGTGATCCTGCAGGACAGCGAGGATCTCCTCGACGTTGTCCTCGTTGACCTCGCCGGGGTAGTGATACTCGAGGCCATCAAGCACCTCGGAGAGCCCCTCGGCTACGCGCCGGGTCTTGTCCACCATCGGCTCGGCGGCTGCCTCGGGGTGGTAGCCGGGTGGCACGAAACGGGTAACGGCCGGTCCGAACGCCCAGACGCCAACGCTGTTCTTTGGCACTATCACGGTGCGCCTCCTTCTCTCTCGCTCCCTCGCCCCAAAACACAATGTTACCGGAGGGCCATACTACGGCGGCCCGAGTATGAGTGTAGGATTGTCCGGGCTGGCGTTCTTACAAGGAGGAAGACGATCGTGGAACTCCACCTCGAGAACAAGGCTTTCGTAGTGGGCGGCGCGAGCAGCGGCCTCGGCAGGGCCGTAGCCGAGCAGCTAGTATCGGAAGGCGCACGGGTGCTCCTTGTCGCCCGAGACGCCGACGCCCTGCAGGAGATGGCGCGAGAACTCGGCGAGCGGGCCGAGCCATGCGCGGCGGACGTTTCGCATCCTTCCGGAATAGACAAGGTCGCCGCGGTCGCCCTAGATCACTTCGACACGCTCGACGGCGTGCTCGTGAACGCCGGTGGTCCACCCTTCGGACCCGCGCTGGAGCTGAGCGACGAGCAATGGCTCGACGCCTTCCGCCTGCTCATTGGCGGACCCGTGCGGCTGCTCCGGGCCGTGGTCCCGCAGATGAACGCGGGAGCCTCCGTGCTCTTCATCACCTCCTCCTCGGTGCGCGAGCCGATAAAGGACCTCGACGCCTCGAACGTGCTGCGCCCTGGCGTGGCGGCTCTCGTCAAGTGCCTCGCCAAGGAGCTGGGTCCGCGCATACGCGTCAATAGCATGGCGCCCGGGCGCATCGACACCGCCAGGTCGCGCTCGCTCGACGAAGCGCGGGCCGCTGACTCGGGCGTGCAGGTCGAGGAGCAGCGCCGCAAGGTGAGCGAAGGCATACCCCTGGGCCGCTACGGCGAACCGGCGGAGCTTGGTCAGGCCGCGGCGTTCTTGCTCTCCCCAGCCGCTTCTTACATCACGGGCGTCTCTTTGCAGGTCG
>DASTQK010000169.1:0-14185 GCA_035761765.1 Rubrobacteraceae bacterium | reverse complement strand
GGAGTGACGAGATGTAGCGGTGGGATCCCCGGCCCGGACCGGGTCAGAGGGCCTCGAGTACGCTACGATGCCGTCTTCCTCGACGTGGACGGCACCCTCCTGTCGGTGGAACTCGACCTCGAGGGGTACGTCGAGGATCTTGCGCCGTACGTAGTGGACGGGTCTCTGACGGTCGAGAGGGCTCAAAGGCCGGTGTGGGAGGGACTGCGGCGGCACATAGAGGGGAACATCGAGCACCGCACGGAGGAGGACCTTGCCGCCTTCAAGCGCCGCAACGCCCAGATAACCGCCAGCCAACTCGGCATCCGGGCCCCGGCGAACGTGCTCGCGGGTGTGGCGGAGCGCAGGATCTCCTTCATCCCCTATCCCGAGTCGGAGGCGGTGCTACAGCGGCTAGCGGAGATGGACGTGCGGATGTACGTCGTCTCGAACTGGGATCTTGAACTGGTCGAGGTCCTCGAAGGTCTCGGCTGGATGCACTACTTCGACGGCTTCGTGGTCTCCGCGGTCTCGGGGGTCGAGAAACCAGACCGGCGGCTCTTCGAGGAGGCGCTCGAGGTCAGCGGCGTGAAGGGGGAGAGGGCGATCCACGTGGGCAACGACCCTGTAGCCGACGTAAAGGGTGCGGCCGATGCTGGGATCGACACGGTGCTTGTGAACCGCGGGGGGATCGTGGAGGTGCCCGAGGCCACGTTCGTCGTTAGGGATCTCGGCGAGTTGCCGGACCTGCTGGAGGGTTAGAACGTTGTCCGGAGCGGTGCCCGAAAAGCGTGAGATGGATAGGGAGCGCATCGAGCGGGCGGTGCGCGATATCCTCATCGGCATAGGAGAGGACCCTGACCGCGAGGGTCTCCTCGGCACCCCGGAGCGCGTCGCCGACGCCTACGCGTATCTCTTCGCCGGCCTGGACGAGGACCCCACCCATCACCTGGAGGTGGGCTTTATGGAATCAGCGCGCGACACCGTCCTCGTCCGGGACATACCGCTCGCGTCGCTGTGTGAACATCATATCCTGCCGTTTATCGGCAAAGTTCACCTCGGCTACGCTCCCCAGGGCCGGGTCGTGGGCTTGAGCAAGCTGGCTCGTCTCGTGGAAGGGTACGCCCGGCGGCCCCAGCTGCAGGAGCGGCTGACGGCCCAGATCGCCGACGCCCTCTACGAGAGCCTGGGATCCCGCGGCTCGATCGTCGTGATCGAGGCCGACCACACGTGCATGACGATCAGGGGCATCCAGAAGCCCGGCAGCATTACGGTAACGTCCGCAGTGCGGGGGATCTACGAGCAGGACGCGGCGCTTCGCTCGGAGGCTTTGGCCATGATCTCGCGCGCTACCCGCTAGATAAGGCCCTCTCCTCCCGAAGATTCTACATTACTAGCCCGGATACTCGACGGTCGCCTTCTCAGAGAGACCGGCAAGCGCGGCCCCGGCGATGCCGGCCTCGTTGAGCATCTCAGCCCGGACGACCTTCGTGCGCGCCGTGAGGTGTGGGAAGTACTTATCGGCCTTCTTGGAGATGCCGCCGCCGATTACGATCAGGTCGGGCCAGAGCAAGTCTTCTATCTTGTGTAGGTACTCGTCGAGTCGCTCTGCGTACTGCCGCCAGCTGAGGTCCTCGCGCTTGCGGGCGCTGTCAGAGGCGCGATGTTCGGCGTCCTTGCCCCTGACCTCGATATGCCCGAGTTCGGTGTTTGGCACCAGGCGGCCATCGACGAAGAGGGAGGTGCCGATGCCGGTCCCGAGCGTGAGCATGAGCACGACGCCCACGCACCCCCGGCCAGCGCCCCAGCGCATCTCCGCGAGACCCGCAGCGTCGCCGTCGTTCATCACGCGCACCGGGACCTCGAGCTCGCGCTCCAGCCTCCCCTGCATGTCGAAGCCTACGGCCGCTTTGTCGATGTTCGCTGCGGTCCGCACGACCCCGTCCTTGACCACCGCCGGGAATCCGCACCCGACCGGGCCATCCCAGGCCGACCGGCGGACCACTTCGACGGCCGTCGTGGCTATAGCCTCGGGTGTCGCCGGTTTGGGCGTCTTGATCCTGATTCGCTGCGCGAGCAGCTCACCCGTCCGCGTGTTTACCGGTGCGCCTTTGATCCCCGATCCCCCAACGTCGATACCGAAAACGTTCACGCTTCCTCCAGTGAAGATCCCGGACCCATTCTATTCGGGTGTGCTATCCGTTGCTCAGGTGAGTGGTCTGGGGAAGACGGGTGCCGCTCCCCACACGTCGACCGCGACACGCTCGCCGGTCCCGAAGCCCGGACCCCCGACGAGCCGCGCCCGCAGCATCCGTCCCGAGTCCAGGCGCAGCTTCAGGAGCTGATCGTGACCGTAGAACTCTCGGTCCTCCACCGTCGCCTGGCCGTTCGGGAGCGCTCGCAGGACAAGTGCCTCGGGGCGGAGCATAACCTCGACCTCGCCCTCGCCGTCACCCAGGATCGGGATGCTCCCCAGCTCGCAGCGCACCTGTCCGTCCTCGACGGTGCCGGGTAAGAAGTTGGCTTCACCGACGAACCCGGCGACCTCGCGGGTCGCTGGCCTGTGGTAGAGCTTCTCGGGCGGAGCGGTCTGGACGAGCGTACCCCGCATCATGACGGCTACCTCGTCTGCGAGGCTTAGAGCCTCCTCCTGGTCGTGGGTGACGAAGACGGCGGTCGCCCCGGCGTCGCGCAGAATCTCTCGCATCTCCGAACGTACGCGGATTCTCAAACTGGCATCCAGGTTCGAGAATGGCTCGTCGAGCAGGACTACGGCGGGCTCGGGCGCGAGGGCGCGAGCGAGCGCGACGCGCTGCTGCTGGCCGCCGGAGAGCTCGTGCGGCATCCGGTCTCCCAACCCCTCGAGGTGGGTGAGGGTCAGCACCTCCTCGACCCGGCCCTTCTTGCCTTTCGGAAGCCCGTAGGAGACGTTCTGCTCGACGCTCAGGTGCGGGAAGAGGGCGTAGTCCTGGAAGACCATCCCGACCCGCCGCTTCTCCGGCGGGACGCTCGTCCCGGGGCCCGCGACCGTCCGACCGCCGACCTCGACGGTGCCCGAGTCAGGTGCCTCGAAGCCGGCGATCAGGCGCAGAGTGGTGGTCTTGCCGCACCCGGAGGGTCCGAGGAGCGCCAGGATCTCACCTCTGGTCACCGCCAGGCCAAGATCCTTGACGGCCCGCACGGGGCCGTAGCTCCGGCTCACGCCCGAGAGCCTTACCATGACCTCACCGCTCACTTGGCACGCTCCCGGATGACGAGCAGGTACATCGGGACGGCCGAAAGGGCGATAAGCAGCAGCGCCGGTGCCGCCGCCCGCGCGAAGAAAGCGTCCGTCGTGGCGCCCCAGACGCGGGTAGCCAGGGTCTCGAAGCCGGTCGGGCTCAGGAGCAACGTAGCGGGTAACTCTTTCATCGTGGTCAAGAATACCAGCGCCGCGCCGGCGAGGACACCGGAGCTGGCGAGCGGCGCCGTGACGGTCGCGAGAACGCCAGTGGGCCCCCGCCCGAGCCCGCGCGCCGCCTCCTCGACGCTCGGGCTGACCTGGAGCAGCGCCGCCCTCGTGGCGCCCACGGCCTGCGGGAGGAAGTGGATGGCGTAGGCGAAGACGAGCATCCCTAGAGTCTGGTAGGCCCACGGCGCGTAGTTGGCACCGAAGAAGACCAGCGAGAGGGCGAGCACGATGCCGGGCAGGGCGTACCCGAGGTAACTCATCCGCTCCACGAGCCGCGCCAACCAGCCCGGGAAGCGCACCGCAAGCACCGCGACCGGGAGAGCGGCGACCGCGACGACGCCCGCTGCGAGGCCGGAGGCGTAGACGGAACTCCACGCGGCGTTCCACAGCGGCCGCAGGGGCTCGCCCTCGACGAGGCCGCGCACGAGCCAGAACGACAGCACGCCGACGGGAGCCACGAGCGCCAGGGTCACGACGCCACCGCAGAACAGGAGCGCCGGCCACCGCCAGCCTCCGAGCGCGACGGGAGTGGTGGGCCGGGCGGCCGAGCCCCGGTAATAGCGACCCCTCCCGCGGGTGCGGCCCTCGAGGAGCAGTATCGCCGCCGTCAGGGCGACAAGCATCAGGGCGAGGATCGCGGCCGGCGTGCGGTCGAAGGCGGACTGATACTGGATGTAGATCTCACGCGAAAAAGACCCGTACTGCAAGAGCGACACAGCCCCGAAATCGCTTAGAGCGTAGAGCGCTACGAGCAGCGACCCGGCGACGATGGCCGGGCGCAGCTGTGCAACCGTCACCCGGAAGAAGGTGGTCCAGGCCCCGCTCCCGAGGCTCCGGGCGGCCTCCTCCAGCGCGGGGTCAATACCCCGGAGAGCCCCGCGGACGGTGAGAAAGACGTACGGGTAGCTGAACAGCGTGAGGGCGAGCGCCGCGCCGGGGAGGCCGTAGATCTCCGGTAGCCGCTCGACCCCGACCGGCTCGAGAACCTCCTGCAACATCCCCCTCGGGCCGAGCGCGCTCACGAGCACGAACCCGCCGACGTACGACGGCACGACGAGCGGCAGGGCCGCCAGCACGGCCCACGCCCTCCTTGCCGGGAGATCGGTGCGCGCCGTGAGCCACGCCAGAGGCACGGCGACGGCCACGGAAGCCCCCGTCACGACGGCCGCGAGCAGCACGCTCCGTCCCAGCACGGCGAAGGTCTCCACGTCGGCCAGGACCTCGTAGACCTCAGCCCACCCGTCCTCTAGCGAGCGCACGACCAGGTAGGCGAGCGGCAACAGCATCGCCGCCGCGACGAGCGCCGCAGGGACCCAGATCACGCCGGGGGGCCGCCTCCGGGACGCCCTTACCCTCTCGGCCAGCGCCGGGGGGAGGATCGCCACCCTATAACACCCCGGTCTCCTGCAAGAGCTCCAGGGTGCCTTGCAGGTCGTCGAGGTTGCTCAGGTCCACCCGCGGGCTCTGTATCTTCGAGAGAGCGACTACACCCTCGGCGGGCTCGACACCCTCGACCAGCGGGTACTCGTAGGTCTCATCGGCGAAGTATCGCTGGGCCTCCTCGGAGAGCGCGAAATCCAGGAAGCTCTGCGCCGCCTCGGGGTTCTGCGCCGTGTCCAGGATACCCGCCCCGGCCGCAAGCACGAGCGCGCCCGGGTCGCCGTTCTTGAGGTAGTAGTTGCGCGCCGGGAAGTCCTCGCCCTGCTCCTCGAGCGCCTGGTAGAGGTAGTAGTGGTTGACGAAGGCGACCTCGACCTCGCCGGTGGCGACACCCTCCAGCGCGGTCGCGTTGTCCGGGTAGACAAAGGGGTCGTTGGCCTGGATGCCCTCGAGCCACTCGCGCGCTACGTCCTCACCCTCCAGCACCCGCAGCGCCGTGACGAAGGCCTGGAAGGAGCCGTTGGTGGGGGCCCAGCCGATCTTTCCTTCCCACTCGGGATCAGTGAAGCCGAAGATGGAGTCCGGCAGGTCGCTCTCGCTCAACTCATCCGTGTTGTACGCAACCACCCGCGCACGCCCCGACGTGCCGACCCACACACCGTCATCCGATCGGAAATGCTCCGGTACCCGGTCCAGAGTCTCCTGCGGCAGCGGCCGCAGCCTCCCCTCGTCGGTGAGCGCCCCGAGAGCGCCGGGGTCCTGGGCGAAGAAGAGGTCGGCCGGGCTGTTCTCGCCCTCCTCGAGGATGGTCGCTGCGAGCTCAGCCGTGTCCCCGTACCGGACCTGCACCTCGATCCCACTCTCGTCCTCGAACTGCTCGAAGAGCGGCTCGACGAGCTCCTGACTTCGCCCGGAGTAGATCACGAGCGCACCCTCCCCAGGCGTGAGAGCCTCCTGCGCGGTAGTCTCTCCCGTAGTGGTCTCCTCCGTGGTCTCCTCCGTGGTCTCCCCAGCGTCCTGGCCCGAGGGCGGCTGGCCACAGGCGGCCATCAGGAGCGCTGTGAGGGCGATCGGGATCCAGAACCTGCCAAGGAAACGTAACGCTGATTGCACCTTCTGGGGAGGTCGTCGGCTCATGCGGCCAGCCGCCCTCGATGGTTGGGTAACGCGGCGAACATCAATGGCGAGCCCCTCAATATCCTCAAAACACTAGCCCTCCCCCCACGGCGCCGTGGTCCAGATCGTCTTCATAATGACAATCGTTTGCAATAACACCATAGCAAGGGTAGTCTACGGCGCTGTGGCGCGTCAAGTTGGGTCAGGGGTATTTGTGAGCTGGGTCAAAGGTGGTACTGGATGAAAGCGTTGCTGGTGGCGGGAGCGGCGGGCTTTATCGGCTCGCACCTGGTGGACCGGCTCCTTGCGGAGGGGTGGGAGGTTGTGGGCGTAGATGCCTTTACCGGCTACTACTCGCGGCGGCGCAAGGAGGGCAATCTGGAGTTGGCCCTCGGGAAGGACGGCTTCCGGCTTGTGGAGGGGGATCTCCTTGAGTTGGACCTCGACGGGCTGGTGCGGGGGGTGGACGGCATCGTGCATCTGGCGGGCGAACCGGGGGTCAGGCGGAGCTGGGGTGGCGCTCTCCGAAGGTATCTGGAGCGCAACGTGGTCAGCACGGAGCGGTTACTCGAGGCCGCCTGGAGGAACGGGGTGCCGCGGTTCGTTTACGCGTCCTCGTCGTCCGTCTACGGCTCCGACCGCGGTCACCCGGTGGACGAGGAGCACCCCAGGCGACCCACCTCGCCGTACGGGCTCTCCAAGGTAGCTGCGGAGGAGTTGATCCAGCTCTACGGACGCGAGCGGGGCGTGCCTGGCACCATCCTGAGGTACTTTACCGTGTATGGGCCCCGCCAGCGCCCGGAGATGGCCCTCTCCCGCTTCATCTTCTCCGCGTTACGGGCGCGCCCGGTGGACGTGTACGGAGACGGGGAGCAGGCCAGGGACATGACCTACGTCTCCGACGCGGTCGCCGCGACGGTCGCAGCCCTCGACGCGTCGCCAGGTGTCTACAACGTCGGTGGTGGTGCCAGGGCGACTGTCAACGCGTTGCTCGACGCCGTGAGCAGGGTTACCGAATCTCCCGTGGAGCCCAGGTACGGGCCCGCCGCCGAGGGCGATATGCGCTCGACGTGGGCCGACTCCAGGAAAGCCGCGCGCTCCCTCGGTTATCGGCCGCGGACCGGACTGGAAGAGGGGATATCGGCTCAGGTCGCGTGGGCGAGAGAGAGCCAGGTAGCCGCCATGGCGTAGAAGATCGTGCTGGAGACGCTCCTCATCCCCGTGGCGCTCTACCTTCCGGGGCACTTCCTAGGGACGCGCCTCGCGCGAAAAGGCGACGGGCTCTTCGAGCTGGTTCTGTTGAGGATATCGGCCTCACTCGCCGTCGCGGGCCCTCTCCTGACGCTTCTGGCCCTGGCCGGGTGGTTCACCGCGCCGGTCATCCTCGCGGTATTCGGATCGTGCGCGGTGGCGGCCTTCCTTATGGCTCGCGGTGACCGTCCTTCTGTGCGCTTGACGGTGTGGGACCTGGTGGGGCTCGGGCTTGTGGCGGGGAGCCTCGCGCTCTACTCCCGGCCTGCCGAGTACATCATAAACAGTCGGGATCCGGGGGTCTATGTCCTCTTCGCCGACAAGCTCGCCCGAACCGGGGCATTGCTGCACCGCGATCCGCTCGTAGCCTCGGTCTCATCCTTTCACCCGTTCGTAGAGGGGAAGAAATATCCTGGCTTCTACCTATATGGGCAGGACCTGATCGTGCCGCAGTTCTTCCCCGGCCCGTTCGCGTTTCTGGGGCTCGGGAATCTGATCGGGGATCTGTGGGGGAGCCTGTTCGTCGTCCCCGTGATGGGCGCTCTGGCCGTCGGGGTGGCGTTCCTGTTGGGTGGCGAGCTTTTCGGCAAGTGGACGGGGCTCGCTGGAGCAGCCCTGCTTTCCGCCAGCTACGCCCAGGTCTGGTGGGCTCGCCACCCGGCGAGCGAGGTCATGACCCAGCTCTTTATCCTGGCCGGGCTGTGGCTGGCGGTACGGTTCGCCCGCGCAGCTGGCCCCGTCTCTGGCGTTATAGCTGGCGTCTTGCTGGGAGGAGCCATGCTCGTCCGCGTGGACGCCTTCCTCGCTGCAAGTGCCGTACCCTTGCTCTTCGGCTATGGCCTGCTCACCCGCCGCGATGCCCGGCGCTGGCTCTACCCCGGGATAGCACTCGCCATCTTCGCCGGGATCACGCTCCTCTACCTCAATACCCTGGGCGGGCGCTACCTCTACGTCATCTACACCGAGCACGGTCTGCGCGAGGCGCTGACCCTGGCCCCGTTCGCCGCAGGGGTGGCAGTGGTAGTGGTTGCGGGGTTCCTCTGGGTGAGGCAACGGTGGGGTGAGCGCATCGGAGACTATCTCGAAGCACGGGGGCGTTGGATCCCGGTGACCGGCGCGCTCTGTGTGGCGGCTTTAGCTCTCTGGGTTTACTTCGTGCTCCCGGTGCCGTGGGAGAGCTTGCCCGACGGGTCCAGGGAGTTCGACGCCTACCGGACCCAGATCCTGGTCCGCATGACATGGTTCATGACCCCCGTCGTGGCCGCCCTGAGCCTTGCCGGGTTCGTGCTGGCGGTGCGCAGGCTCGACGCGCCGCGAGCGCTCGTCCTCGGCGCGTTGCTGGGCTTCGGAGTCCTCTACGCGGCGGTCCCCAACGTCTCTCCGGACCTACCGTGGGCCACGCGGAGATTCGTGCCTGCCGTCTTCCCGATCCTGAGCCTCCTGGCCGGCTACGCTGCGGTGGAGGTCGGCAGGTCGCTCGCCCGGATATGGCGACGGGAGGTCGGGCTGGCCCTCGGTGCGGCTCTAGCGCTACTCGCGTTCGGGTGGACCGTTCATGCCTCTTCTCACGTCATCGGCTTTCGCGAGCTCGACGGTGCAATCCGGGCCTTCGGCAGGATAGAGCGTGAGATCCCGGCCTCCGAGGTCGTGTTCATGGAGATGCCGGACGGCCACGACATTACAGCCTCGACCTTCGAGTACGCTTACGGTCACCCCGTGCTGCCCTACGACCGGATTCGCTTTATCCGGGAGGCGGACGAGCTCGCCGCGGCCGGGCTTCTGGACGACGCCGTATACGTGACCACCGACGGGGGCCCGGCACCCCTGCTCGCCGATGTGAACTTCCGGGAGGTGGCAGACGCGGAGTTGAGCCTCCCCCGTCTCGCAGCCGAAGAGAAAAGGCTCCCGACGCAGCGGGAGAACTTGCGTCTGAGCTACCGCGTGTTTCGCGTGGAAAAAGAGAGCGGATAAGTTCAGGACCGTGTCGGAGGGTCCAGGCTATGAGAAGATCCCGGCACGATGAATCGCGAACCGGGCCAGAGGGGAACCGGGACGGAGATCAGACTCGCCACGTCGCGCGATGCCGCCCAGATCGCCGAGCTCTACGCCCCTATAGTGAGGGACACGATCATCTCCTTCGAGGTGGACCCGCCGACGGAACACGAGATGCGTCGCCGCATCGAGGGCACGCTGGAGCCCTTCCCCTGGCTGGTCTGCGAGCGCCACGGCCGGTTGGCGGGCTACGCCTACGCCGCCTGGCACGCGGCGCGAGCCGCCTACCAGTGGTCGGTGGACGTATCGGTCTATGTCCACGAGGGCGAGCGCCGCACGGGCGTTGGCCGCGCCCTGTACCGTTCTCTGTTCGCCATACTTGCCCTGCAAGGCTTCTACAACGCTTACGCCGGGATTGCGCTCCCCAACCCCGCGAGCGTCAGCCTGCACGAAGCGCTGGGCTTCCGACCCGTCGGCGTCTACCGCGGGGTGGGCTACAAGCTCGGCGCGTGGCACGACGTGGGATGGTGGCACCTGTCCCTGCAGGAACGTCCCGATTGCCCCGAACCTCCCGCCGATCTCTCTACGGTCCAGAGATCCAAGAGCTGGCAAACAGCGCTGGCGAGCGGCCTGATCAGCGAAAGCCGGCAAGGGCCGTAGGTCTTCCCAGAATCCACAGGTATGTACCACACTCGCCGGGTGACAATCGTTTGCAGGAGCTACCAGGGCCGGGTAAGGTGTTGGGCGTTTGCGGGAGAAGATCCGGGCTCTCGATCAAGGGGCGGGTGCTTTGGGACGAAGGTGTACCGGTAGACGGAGAGTCTTCCCCATGAGTCTTGTGAATGTTGCTCCAGGTCCGCTCCCGGCGCTCTGCGGCAGGTTTGCTGCGGGCGTGGGGGTCCGGTCTCGGGGGCTAAAGGGTGGGGAGTGGTGAGGCCCGCTTCGAAGTTCGAGATAGCCGCAGCGAGGGTGTGGAACGTTCTGAACGAGGGCAAATCCTTCCACCCGGTCTTCGTGCTGGGGACGTTTTTTCTGCTGCACATTACGCGGTTGCCTGACGGAGGCTTCTGGACCCGGGCTCTACCTGCGCTCGGGCTCACCGTTCCTCTGGTCGTGGTCTTCGTTCGCTACGACTTTCCCCTCAAGCTCCGCTGGGCGCTCTGGGGCTTTCTCGCGGCGTTCGTGCTACTCTTCCGCTTCTTCGACCCTGGCGCGCTCCTGCTGTGTCTCGGGCTCTACGTCTTCTTCACGGTCTTCTTCTGGGGCACGCTCTACTACCATCTGAGAACCGGGGCGCCGAGGACCAACTTTATCCGTTTCTGGCGTCTCGTCCTCGAGAACCCCGACTCGACGAGTGGCAACTTCCTGGAGCAGGCGCCCAAGGCGCTGCTGGTGCTCTTTACCCTCGAGTACCTCCTCTCCGAGCCCATTAGCCTCGAGCGCGCGGGGCTCGTGCTCGGCTTCACGGTAGCGGTGGGTGTTGCGAGCCACCTGGTGCACGAGCGTTTCTTCGACTGGAAGCCCGTGTATCCGCGGGAACCGACGGGAGATATCAACCGGGACGGACCGCTCGTCAGACGCGTCATCGTCGTCGTCATAGACGGGTGCCGGTTGGATCGCTTCCACGAAGCGGAGAAGCCTTACCTCGAGAAGATGATCGCCGGGGGTACGCTCTTTCAGAGCGTCGAGACCGTCTACCCGGCACGAACGGTGGTCTGCTTCTCATCCATGTTCACCGGGGCGCCTCCCGAGACGCACGGCATAACTTCAAATTTGGTCCTCGAGCTCGGCCTCGAGGTCGAGAGCGTCTTCGACGCGCTCAGGAGACGCGGCAAGAAAGGGCGTCTCGTCGGCATAGCGCACCTCATAGACGCCTTCGGCGACGACGTTGCAAGCGTTACCAGCGTCGCGCACAACGACAAGATCGACCAGAACCTCATCGCCGCCGCCAGGCGGGAGCTAGAGGAGCACGACCCGGAGTTACTCGTGTTGCAGCTCCTCGCCGTGGACCAGAACGGCCACGTGCGTGGCACGTACTACCCCGAGTACGTCGAGCGCATAGAGATCACCGACCGGCTCATCGAGGAGTTCATGGGCTGGTGCGACGAGCGCGGCTACCTGGAGGACGCCGCCGTGGTGCTGATGGCCGACCACGGTCAGGGGCGAGGCATTGGCGCGCACGGCCATCTCTCCGAGGGCGAGCGCTACGTGCCGTTTGCTATGTGGGGAAGCAGCGTGGCGACGGGCAGGGTCGTGAAGGAGCCCCGCTCAATCCTCGACCTGGCGCCCACCATCTGCTTCCTGCTTGGCGTCGAGCCCCCGATGGGCTCCGTGGGACGGGTGCTCGAGGAAGCGCTGGAGAAGGGTCGGTGAAGCACCTCTCCGTCGTCGTGCCGGCCAAGGACGAGGAGGCGACCCTCGGCGAGCTGCTCGACCGCATCTCGCGCGTCCGGGTGCCCGGTTACGAGCTGCGTCCCATCGTGGTGGACGACGGTTCGACCGACCGGAGTGCTCGGGTGGCGAGGCAGCGAGGCGCCGCCGTGGTCCGGCACGCGGAGAACAGGGGGCTCGGGGCGGCGGTGCGCACGGGGCTGCGCGCCGCGGTGCAGGCCGGCGCGGTGGTCATCGCCTACCTCGATGCGGACCTCGAGTACTACCCCGAGGACATACCCCGGCTCGTCGAGCCGATCCTCGCGGGCCGGGCGGACTACGTGCTCGGGAGCCGCTTCGCCGGCGGGGCGCGGGGGATGAGGTTTTACAGGCGGCTCGGAAACCACGCGTTCACCGCGCTGCTGGTGCTCCTGACCCGACGCCGCATCTCAGACGGGCAGACCGGGATGCGCGCCTTCTCGAGAGAGGTGGCGGATCGGGCTGAGATAATCCACGATTACAACTACGCCCAGGTCCTCACGCTGGATCTGGCGCGCAAAGGGGTGAGGATGGAGGAGGTCCCTGTCCGCTACCGCGTGCGGGAGCATGGGACATCGTTCGTGAAGTGGACCTACCCTCTAAAGGTCTTGCCCGCCGTCTGGCGAGAGTTGCGGAGCCCATGAGGGCGGGCTACGCCGCGATCCGGAGTTCTCTTGTCCGCCTGCGTGCAGGCGGCTGCAGCCGTGGCACCTGAACGCGTGCTCTCCGTCCCCGAGGTAGCGGCCCTCGTCGGTACGACCACAATAACACGCCTCTTTCATTCCGCTCACCTCCTCAGGGTGGGGTCGGAGGGGGGAGGATTAGACCGTCGGGCTCCGGAGCCGCTCTACGACGGCATCTGTCACCTGCTCCGTCGTCGCCGAGCCGCCAAGGTCTCGAGTCGTGATTCCGTGCGCGAGGGTCTCTTCGAGTGCTGCGAGCACTCGGGCTCCGGTTTCGGGATAGCCGATGTGCTCGAGCAGCATGGCGCCGGCCCAGATCGCACCCGCCGGGTTGGCCACGCCCTCGCCGGCGATGTCCGGTGCCGAGCCGTGAATAGGTTCGAAGAGCGAGGGGTGTTCCCTTTCAGGGTTCAGGTTGGCGGAGGGGGCTATCCCGATGGCGCCGGAGATGGCCGCCGTCACCTCAGAGAGTATGTCGCCGAGCAGGTTGGAGCCCACTACGACGTCGAAGCGCTCGGGATCGAGCACGAGCCGGGCGGCCAGCGCGTCGGCGTGCATGAGGGAGGCCTCGACCTCCGGGTACTCCTCGCCGACCTCGCGGAAGACCTCGTCGAAGAACGGCATGGTTATGCTGATGCCGTTTGACTTCGTCGCTCCGACCAGGAGCCCGCGCCTTCCCTTCGCTTCCTCGCAAGCGTAGCGTACGATCCGCTCGACCCCGCGGCGGGTAAAGACGCTCTCCTGGATGACGACCTCGTGCGGCGTACCCGCGAACATGCGGCCGCCGGAGTCCGAGTACTCGCCTTCGGTGTTCTCCCGGACCAGGGTCACGTCGAGGTTGCCCGGATTCGCCAGCGGGCTCTCGACGCCGCGCAACAGGCGCGCCGGGCGCAGGTTCACGTACTGGTCGAAGGTTCGGCGGATCGGGAGGAGGAGATTCCACAGAGAGATATGGTCCGGGACCGTCGGCCAGCCCACGGCTCCGAGGTAGATCGCGTCGAAACCCCCGAGGGTATCGAGTCCGTCCTCGGGCATCATCCGGCCGTGCTCCAGGTAGTACTCGCAGCCCCAGGGAAAGCGTGTGAAGCTCAATCGCTCTGCGGTATCACTCGCGGCCTCGAGAACCCTGATTCCCGCTTCGACGACCTCGGGTCCTATCCCATCCCCCCCGATAACGGCGATACTGCTCTTATCCATCGAGTCCGTCCTCCCATGTCATATTCTGAAGGCCATCCTGCCAATCCGGTTCAGATTGCCGCCGGAAGGGTTATCATAAGGGTTCTGGGAAGAGGAGGTCTGGGATGGACGAGAAAGGCGCCGGACGGCATGGGGACCCCGCTGAGGAGCTGGACAGGCTGACACGCGAGTCCTACAAGGAGGCCGTGGACCGGGCCTTCGAGGCTCAGAAGAGCGGCATTCGGCTTTCGAGAAGGTTCTTCGAGAACTGGGTAGAGACCCTCGAGGACCATGCCGAGCTGAACCGACGCACGATACAGGGCATCACCGAGCTGGTGCGGGAGCAGCGCGAGGTCTTCAGGGAGCTCTCGCACGAGTCGCTTGACGCCTACGACGGCTTTGTGGATTCGCTTTCGACCTACTACGACGAGGTTTCTGAGGAGTCCGAGGACTAGCCAGGCCCTTCAATAATTTCCCCGATCTTGCGCCGCGGGCTTGAAGGCGGGCCGGTCGTTGTTTAGTGTTTAGATTTGTGTAGAGCAGCGCGAGCGTAACACGGAGATCCAACACCCCCATGCAGGAGGACCAGCTCCCAGAAGGCGTACCCCGGAGAGAGACCGGCAGTAGCCTCGACCGCGTGAACCCTATGGCGGCCGGGGTCCTGAAGCGCAACGGGATCAAGTCCTGGACCAAGCCGGCCCCCTCACTCTACCCGCACCAGTGGAGCTGGGACAGCGCGTTTATCGCG
>DASTQK010000168.1:0-2530 GCA_035761765.1 Rubrobacteraceae bacterium | reverse complement strand
AGTAACGCGGCGAAAGCTACGAGGGCGGCGGCGCGGGCTACGGAGGGCTGTTCCATCCTAACCGGGGACCCCGACACCGGGTCCCCAATCGGTAATGACCCGCACCTCTTCGAGGTCGTCGGAGTCCATGGCTGGCTCGACGACTATCTTCTTGTACTGGTCTATATCCTGCGAGCTTACCGATTCTATGGTCCCCACGAAGAGCCCCGGCGGGAACAGGAGCTCCCTGTTCCCGGCCCGCCCGCTCGTGATCACGTAGTCGCCCTTCTCGGTGCGCGAGCTCAGGTCGACGTACTCGACCCCGAAATACCCCTCCAGGTTGGTCCTCAGAAGACCCTCGCCGTAGGAGACGTTCGGGTCGGTGACGGCGGGGCTCAGCTGGCCCGAGGCCGGATCGAACTGTGCCGGCGGGAGGATCCTGACCCCAGCGGCGAACTCCCGGTCGGTGACGAGCATGACCTGGGCGGTCGTGCGGCTGACGTCGTTCGTGGTGCGCCCCACCAGCGTGTTCTCGCCGACGACGACGGGCATCTGGGGCTTTATTCCATCTTCGGAGCCTGCGTCTATCTGGATCCTGTTGGTGAACTGGTCGCTCACGGGCGCGACGACCCGGGCCAGCGGCCCGTACTCGTAGAAGGACCTCTCTCCCTTGAGGAGCTCGCGCAGACGGGCGTTCTCCCGCTCCAGGCGCGAGGCCTGGGCGGCGAGACCCTGCGTCTGACGCAGCTTCTCCTGGAGCGCCTCCTCATCGCTGCCGTCGAAGGCCTCGGTGACCCGCTCACCCGTCTCCTGCACGGGCTCGACGGCGATCGCTACCACGCCGCGCACGGGCTTGAGAACCTCTGCGGCGCCGAGCTGCACCGTATGCAGCGGCCCTCCGCTACCCTCCTTCACGTAGACGGTGAAGAGCGCGAGGCTGGCTACGCACAGGATAAAGAGGGCTGTGAGACCGCCGGCTGCGCTGGATTTCCTCCGGCCCACTGCGCCTAGTCTGAGGAGAGGGCGCCGCGGTACGAATCTATCTCCTCGAGGGAGCGGCCACTGCCGATAGCCACGCACATCAGGGGGTCGTCGGCGACGTGAACCGGGATGCCCGTCTCGCGCCTCAGGCGCTCGTCCAGGTGCCTGAGCAGTGCCCCGCCACCAACCAAGACCATCCCCCGGTCCATAATGTCCGAGGCCAGCTCGGGCGGGGTCCGGTCCAGGGTGTCGCGCACGGCGGCGATGATCGCCTCGACGGGCACGCCTATCGCCTCGCGCACCTCCTCGCTGGTTATCACGATGGTCTTGGGGAGCCCGGTGACGAGATCTCGACCCCTTATCTCCGCCGACTCCTCCTCTTCCAGCCTGAATGCGCTGCCGAGCTCGATCTTGAGCTGCTCGGCGGTCTGGGTGCCCACCGCCAGCTTGTACTCTTTCTGGATGTAGGTTGCGATGGCGTCGTCTATGTCGTCGCCGGCTATCCGGATCGAGGACTTTGTTACGATGCCGCCCAAAGAGATAACGGCGACCTCGCTCGTGCCACCGCCGATGTCGATGATCATGGACCCCTGCGCCTCGTTGACGGGGAGCCCGGCGCCTATGGCCGCCGCCAGAGGCTCCTCGATGGTGTACGCCTGGCGTGCACCGGCGGACTCGGTCGCCTCCTTGACGGCCCTCAGCTCCACACCCGTGACGCCCGATGGCACGCACACGACCACCCTGGGCCCGATCAGGGACCTGAACAGGCGACGCTGCGGCTGGACCTTGCGGATAAAGTAGGAGAGCATCTTCTCGGTTACCTCGAAGTCGGCGATGACACCGTCCTTGAGTGGTCTGAGCGCCACGATGCTACCCGGCGTCCTGCCCAGCATCCTCTTGGCTGCGGAGCCCACGGCCACAACCTTCTCGGTCTTCTGGTCGATGGCCACGACGGAGGGCTCAGAGAGCACGATCCCGTGCCCCTTGACGAACACGAGCGTGTTCGCCGTACCCAGGTCTATCGCAACGTCCCGTCCGAACAATCCTCCAAACATTCGCGCCCCATTGTTCGTAGTTGACGATCCCGCACCGCCTCTACACGGTCGAAATCTCATTCTCGCACTAAAGCAACCGCGATACTACCCTGCTAAGATAGCGAACGCCTTTACCGACGTCGCCGCTGCTCGGCGGCGATGATAACACGCGCCAATCGTCATTGTGGATGCAATGCTCAGCGCAGCGATGTTTTTTGCGAGAGCGAATCGTTATCATTGTTATGACCATGAGCGAAGAAGAGATGAGCAGGTCGCACCAAGCCACCAGGTTACTGGATCTACTACCGAACAGCCGATATGGCTCGTGCTATTGACTTGGCGAGCGCGCCTTGGAGTAGCCCAGGTGGGTACCTTGAATACAGAGACACCGGTCTTAGCGTGAGTAATCTTCCACGCCAGAGCAGTCACGTAGGAACACCGCCGATAAAGTGCCAAGGTATCAAGACTAAGCTAGTCCCGTTTATCTTTCGAAGTATCGAGTGGTCCTGCGCGGAGGGGGCACGATGGATCGAGCC
>DASTQK010000167.1:0-5777 GCA_035761765.1 Rubrobacteraceae bacterium | reverse complement strand
GTAGGCCAGTGGGTTGTAGTCCATGACCCAGCGCAGGTGTTCGGGTAGCCTGTCGGGTGTCCAGATTATGGGCGTCAGGAAGAACATCCCCCGTATGACGGGACGCGTTACCTCACCCACGTCGGGAAGGTAGGTACCGAGGACCGCCATGAGGTAGGTCAGACCCAGGACGAACACCAGTTGGAGCACCAAGATGAACGGCAGCAGCAAGATCGTCCAGTACAAGTCTCTCCCGAACACCGGCAAGATGACCAGGAGTGCCGCAATACCGAACAACTTGTCGATCATCGATGTCGCCACGGTGCTGAAGGGTAGCAGCTCGAGCGGAAAGACCACCTTCTGCACCAGGCCTGAGTTTCCCTTGATGCTGTTCAGGCCTTTGTTCGCCGCATCGGAGAAGGCAAGGAAGGGGAGCAAGCCACAGTATAGATAGAGGCCGAAGTTTAGCGTGGGGTCTCCCCCAACCTCTCTGAACCTCAATCCGACTATCTCCGAGAAGATGAGCGTGAGGAAGAAGACCCAGATCAGGGGTGACAGCAGGGCCCATGCGAAGCCGAGGTAGGACTTCTTGTAGCTGCGGGTTACCTGACGCTGTATAAAGTATTTGAGCAGCCACCGCCGGTGATAGAACGTGGCCAGGGCGTCGAAGAACGCGCCTGCCGGGCTTCTCTTCGCGCTAGATGTGTGTGTGGCCAATGCCGTCCCTCATCTCGCCAATAGTGTAAGCCCGGAGAACGCAGACCGCAGCAAGTTTACATAACGGGGAGGGCGCCTGCCACTCGCCCTTTCTACTTGTAGCGCCTGACCAGGCGCAGGTACGTGTCGTAGTCGAAGTAGCGACCCGGGCACGCGGTGTTGACCCGCGGCACGTTGCGGTGGAGCACGAAGTGTTTGCGATCCACGGGTATGTTGTACCGCCTCGCGAGGTACGCTGAGAGCCTCGCCGAGGTACGGTACTTGCCGCGGAACGCCCCTGGGCTGCTCGCGTAGCCCGAGTGCTCTACACCTATGCTCCTCTTGTTGTACCCCCAGTGCCCCGCGTGCCAGGCTATATCCTCGTTGCGCACGCACTGGGTCACCTTGCCTCTCTCGCCCACGACGTAGTGCGCGGAGACGTTGGAGTGCCGGTTCCTGAACCAGCTTATGGTCCCCGAATACGAGCCTTGGGCTATGTGGATCACGATCTTGTCTATCTGTTTGGCGCCGCGATTGCCGTTCGTGTAGTTCCCGCGGTAAGCCGGTCGCCAAACCGCATGCCTGTAATCAGCTCTTCTCGTGCGCTGGGTGGCTAGGATCCGGGGAACCTCCACGTCCTGCGGCGCCACCTTCACGCTCTCTCCGGTGGAGATCGTAGCCGAGGCACCGCTCTGGAGCGTCTCGTAGACCTCGGTGGCGTACAGGTCGATCCCGCCGTACTCGGACAACGCCTCCTGCCAGCCGTTGAGGCCTTGCGGCCTGTCCGAACCCTGCATCCCGGCCAGAACAGCCGCCCCTCCGCGGATGTTGGCCGCGCGGTCGTTCTTGAGGCGCTCCTCGGAGAGCCCTGTCAGCCGCGTGGCCTCGCCCAGGGTATCCTCCCAGGGGTTCTGTACGAGCTGCATGATGCCGTGGGCGCCCCGGCCGTGGATGTCACCTTCCCGGTAAGCGTCGACACTGGGCGGCGGCATCTCCCACCTCGTGTTCACGTAGCCCATGGCCAGAAGCAGCTCCCGCGGCACGCCGTACTCCCTGGCTGCGGCCTCGAACTCCGCCACGAGAGAAGACCGCGTCTGGGCCAACACCCGCCTGCCCGAGGAGGCCGCGGTGCCGAGCAGGACCGCGCCCGCGAGCCCCGCCCCGCTGATCCGCAGGAACTCCCGCCGTTCCATCTCTCCAAGCGAATGCTCCGTACACATATTTCCCCCTCTTGTGTATCCGGACGGCGCCCTGCTCGCCGGAGTACTTCGAGGTTGGGGTCGTCCCAACGCTCATCCTGGCGAGCGTAGCCGCGAGGATGTACGGCCTGGGATGCGATCCCCTCCAGAGGAGTCGAGCGTCGTCTTCACCGCCATTATCGAACAGGAGAGTCGAAAACGGAAGGTCTCGGACCGCACGCTACCGGACCTCTGCTGCGCGGCAGAGGTCCGCTTTGCAGTCCCTGAGCGTCGCCAGCTGGGACGACAGCTTCTCGATGAGAGCCTGGTTTGCTGGCGCATCGTGGACGCTGCGAAGCTGGTAGGGGTCCGCTTCGAGGTCGTAGAGCTCCTGCTCCCCGCTCGACCACTCGACGTAGGTGTGGTCGTTGGTCCTGAGGGCCTGGTAGTTGGGGATTGCGTGCTCGACCAAGAAGCCCGTCCGCCAGGCCGCCAGAGGCGGCTTCTCCCCCGCGCCTAGGAGCGGCACGAAGGACTTGCCGTCCACGAAGGATGGGGGTTCCACACCGGCCAGTTGCGCGACGGTGGGGGCGAAGTCGTTGTTTGTGACCAGGTGTTCCGGCTTCTGGGCCGGTACGTCGGGGCCCCGGACGATGAGCGGTATCCTTATCGACTCTTCGTAGGGCAGGCTCTTTTTCGTCAGGCGGTGCTGGCCGAGGAGGTAGCCGTTGTCGGAGGCGAAGACGACGTAGGTGTTATGCAGCTGATCCGTCTCCTTTAGCGCCCGGATGAGCGCACCGATCATGTCGTCCACGGACCGCAGGGACGCGAGTCGCCTGCGGTAGAGGTCGCCCAGGCTCTGCGCTTCCCCGGGGGTGAGCCTGGGCCTGCGCACCACGCCAGGCTTGTCGAAGACGATGCTCTCGTCAAAGGAGGGCGGACGCGGCAGAGCCCTGCCGTCGAACATGCCTTCGTGGCGCCTGGCCACGTAGGCCGGGCTGTGGGGCGCGTTGGTCGCCACATATGCGAAGAAGGGACGGTCGCCCTCCTCCTGGGCCCTGACGAAATGGACGGCCTTCGCCTTCAGCAGGTCCGTGTCGTGTATCCGGTCGCGGTTATAAGCCTCGATGCTACCGTTCTCGTTGAGCCGGTACTCGCCTCCCGGGCTGTAGTAGTTGCCTAGCCAGCCGAACCACCTGTCCCAGCCGGGGGGGACGTACTTCGTGTCCTCGTAGCCGTTCATGTACTTGCCGAAGTAGGCTGTGTAGTAGCCGGCATCGTCGAGCCACGTGGCGACCGTCGAGCGGTCGCGCCCCTCGCCGCGGAACTTCTCGTGCCCGCCCAGCGGCGGGGAGTTGGACCGAATCCCGGTGTTGTGCGAGTACTGGCCGCGCAAGAACGTCGCGCGACTGGGACAGCACAGGGGATCCGTTACGAAGGCGTTCTCGAAGGTGGTGCCCTGATCTACCATCAGCGCCTGGAGCTCGGGCATGAACGAGGTCGAGCTGGCGTCCAGGTCGTCGGTGAGGATGAAGACGATGTTGGGCCTCTCCCTGGCCTGCGCGGAGCCCTCCTCGCTCTGGCTCTGCGGCAGGCCAACGCCGAACACGACGACTAGCGCCGCCAGCACGAAGGCCCGTAGAGCCCCGGAGCTCGACATGCAAGGAAAACTAGCACTGTTTCCGGCGCGGCGCACCTTTTTGCGGCCTCTCAGTCCCCCTCGGCGGCGCGGCATCCGTCGCCAGAACAGTCCCGCAGCAGCTCGAGGCGTCTCTCGAGGTTTTCGAGTAGAGCTTGGTCAGCCGTCTTGTGGATACTCCGGAGCTGTCGCGGGTCCTCGCGCAGATCATAGAGCTCCTTCTCGCCCGTGGCGTGTTCCACGTAGGTGTACCGGGGCGTCCTCAGCCCCGCCCACCCCTGCCCGGCGAAGTGCTCGATAAGCAGCCGCTCTCTCCACGGAGCCGAGGGAGCATCCTCGAGCAGCGGCGCCAGCTCCCGCCCGTCCGCGCCGGGGAGCTCGACCCTGCCCCAGGCTGCGAAGGTGGGCGCCAGGTCCACGTTGGCGACGAGCTCGTCGCGCTTCTCGTCCCGTGGTACCCCCGGCCCCCGCACCACGTAAGGTACCCTGATGGCCCCCTCGTAGGGCTGGCCTTTGGCCGTGAGGTTGTGCTCCCCAAGGAGCCAGCCGTTGTCCGTCGTGTAGACGATGTAGGTGTTCTTCATCTGGCCCGTGTCCTCCAGGCGTTTCAGCAGCTTCCCGACGAGGTCGTCCACGTCCTGCAGGGTCTCCAGCTTCCCCTCGTAATCCTCGCGCAGCCTGCGGGTACGTTTCTCGTCGAGCGGAGGGGCGTTACGGACGTTTGCCGGCTTGTCCGAGACGTCTTCCTCCCCGAAGCCGGGCAGATCCACGCCGTTGAAGTCGTTGCGGTGGTTGTCGGAGGGGTAGTGGGGACCGTGGGGAGCGCGCGTGCCGACGACCATGAACCAGGGACCGTCGTGCTCGCCAATGTACTCGGCGGCCCTGTGAGCCATGAGGTCCGTCTCGTTGGTATGGGCGTGGGTGTAGGTGAGCAGCCGTCCCTGGTCGCTTATATCATAGGACCGGTCGGCGGCGGTCCTCGAGTACACGAACCAGCGGTCCCAACCCGGGGGTACGTAGCGCCCCCTGTACTCGTTGAAGTACTTCCCGAAATACGCCGTTGAGTAGCCCGCTTCCTTCAAACGGGTCGCTATGGTATCCCTGTCGAGCTCGCGGAACTTCTTGGCTCCGCCGCCGGGGAAGGAGTTGGTCCTTACGCCGTGGTTGTGCGCGTACTCGCCGGTGAGGATCGTGGCTCTAGAAGGGCAGCACAGGGGATCTGTGACGAAGCCATGCTTGAACGTCACCCCCTTGTCCATCAGGCCCTCGCGCACCTTGGGCATCTTGGCCAAGGTCTTTGCCGGCTGATCGTCTGTCATGATGAGGAGTATGTTGGGGCGCTCGCGGGCGGGGTCCTGCTCCGAGAGGTCAGGGACCATGCTGAGGCTGATGGCGAAGAGCAGCGCGCAGGCCAAGAGGGCCCTGAGAGGCCACGAAGTCAACATCGCGAGAAGGCTAACATCTGTCCCCGTGGCGCGCATCCCGTTTCCCAGGCGTTTGCCTCCGGCCGCTTTTGTGCGACCATATGTGGCGCGATCAGCGGAGGAAGTAAAGGTTGCCGCGAGACGGAGATCCACAACCCCGGTGTTTGAGCTCGTGAAGGCCCGGGCCTTAGACCTCGCGCGCCTCCTGCGGAGGACGGCCAAGAGGAGCCGCTCGCTCAGGCAGGCCCGGCGCCGGCTGGCAGGAGCTCGCCAGCGGGCGAGCCTCGAGATCTCCGGCCTGCGCTCGCTCCTTTCGGGTAACTACCCTCGGGAGGGCGGCGCGGATCCCGCGAACATGATCTGGATCTTCGGCTCCGGGCGCAGTGGCAGCACCTGGCTCAGGAGCATGATGGGCGAGATGAGCGGCCATCGGGTCTGGGAGGAGCCGATGGTCGGCAGGCTCTTCGGCGAGTTCTATGCTCGAGCACCGCAGGAAAACTCGCGCTCCGCCGACTTCATCATGGGTGAGCCGATCCGCAAAGGGTGGACGAGATCCATCAGGAACTTCGTGCTCGACGGGGCCAGCTACTCGAACCCTCGCCTCCGACCCGACGACTACCTGGTGATCAAGGAGCCCAACGGCTCGGTGGGGGCGCCGCTCTTGATGGAGGCGTTTCCCGAGAGCCGCATGATCCTGCTGGTCAGGGACCCGAGGGACGTGGTCGCCTCTGTCCTGGACGCCGCTAGAGAGGGAGGCTGGCTGTACGAGAGCCGCAACGGAGAGGCCTCGAAGAGGCGCTCACCCGCCGGCAAGGGACCGAGTGCGTTTGCAGCAGAGAGGGCCAGGGTGTACCGGCGGGG
>DASTQK010000166.1:0-5306 GCA_035761765.1 Rubrobacteraceae bacterium | reverse complement strand
TAGGCGGCCAGACGGCCCTGAACCTCGCGATCGAGCTGCACGAGGCAAGCGTCCTCTACGACTACGGGGTCGAGCTGCTTGGCGCCTCCGTAGAATCGATCCGCAAAGCGGAAGACCGCCGCCTCTTCCGCGAGGCGATGGAGCGCCTCGACCTGAAAGTCCCACAGAGCCGCATCGTTCGCGACCTCGCCGAGGCCGAGGACCTGGCCCTCGAGATCGGCTTCCCCCTGATAATCCGCCCGAGCTTCACTCTGGGCGGCAAGGGCGGGTCCATCGCCTGTGACCTCCGCGAGCTTAAGCGCGCCGTCCTCGATGGCCTCGACGCGAGCCCCGTGAACTCGGCCCTCGTCGAAAAAAGCGTCACAGGCTGGAAGGAGTTCGAACTCGAGGTTATGCGCGACCTCGCAGATAACGTCGTCGTTATCTGCTCTATCGAGAACCTCGACCCTATGGGTGTACATACCGGCGACTCTATAACCGTCGCCCCGGCCCAGACCCTCTCAGATAGGCAGTACCAGACCCTCCGTACCGCTTCTCTACGCATAATACGCGAGATTGGGGTTTCGACGGGAGGCTCGAACATCCAGTTTGCGGTAGATCCCGGTAGCGAGGAGTTCTACGTCATCGAGATGAACCCGCGGGTGAGCCGGTCGAGTGCCCTTGCGAGCAAGGCAACGGGGTTCCCGATCGCGAAGATAGCGGCGAAGCTGGCGGTCGGGTACACGCTGGATGAGATCCCCAACGACATCACCAGGGCGACGCCCGCGTCTTTCGAGCCGGCGCTCGACTACGTCGTGACCAAGATACCGCGCTTTGCCTTCGAGAAGTTCCCCGGGGCCACGCCGCGGCTCACGACCCGGATGCACTCCGTCGGCGAGGTCATGGCCATCGGCCGCACCTTCACCGAGAGCCTCATGAAGGCGATGGCCTCCCTCGAGGTAGATTCGCGGGACGTGCAGGCGAGGTTAGAGGAGCCTAACCCGTACCGTATCTTCGCCGTCTTCGACGCGCTGCGCGCTGGCATGGGAGTGCCGGAGATCCACGAGAAGACCAGGATAGACCCGTTCTTCATCGCCTCGATAGCCAGGATCATCGCCGCTGAGGACTCCGTGCGCGGTCCGATCAGCGCGGAGCAACTGCGCGAGCTCAAGCGGACCGGCCTCACCGACGACGCGCTGGCCGCCGCCTCGGGTGCCTCGACCGAGGTTACGCGTGGCGTCAGGCAGGCTCTGGGCATCTCGCCGACCTACAAGGCCGTTGACACCTGCGCCGGCGAGTTCCCGGCCCGGACGCCTTATTACTACTCGACCTACGAGGTCGAGGACGAGGTCGAGCGAGGGGAGAACGCTTCGATCGTGGTACTCGGGAGCGGTCCGAACCGCATTGGGCAGGGGATAGAGTTCGACTACGCCTGCGTCCACGCCAGCTACGCCCTCAAGGAGAGCGGCTTCGACGCGGTCATGGTCAACTCCAACCCCGAGACGGTCTCCACGGACTACGACACCTCGACGCGCCTGTACTTCGAGCCGCTGACCGCCGAGCACGTTCTCGAGGTCATCCGGCGCGAGAGGCCGGAGGGTGTGATCCTGCAGTTCGGCGGCCAGAGCCCGCTGAAGCTCGCGCACGAGCTCGATCGCGCGGGCGCGAAGGTCCTCGGTACCTCGCCCGACGCTATAGACCTGGCCGAGGACCGCTCCCGCTTCGGCCGGCTCCTGACCGAGCTCGGCATTCCGCATCCCCGGTTCGGTGCAGCCTCCACCCCAGACGAGGCGCGCGAGGTCGCCCGCGAGCTCGGCTATCCCGTCGTCGTCAGGCCCTCCTACGTGCTCGGCGGACGTCGGATGGAGATCGTCTACGACAACGATGATCTCGACCTCTACCTGAGCGCGAGTGCGGACACCAGCCCCGAGCATCCAACCCTCGTCGACAAGTTCATGGAGGACTACGTCGAGGTAGACGTGGACGCCGTCTCGGACGGGGAGGATGTGTACGTCGGCGGCATCATGGAGCACGTCGAGGAGGCAGGGATACACTCCGGGGACTCCTCCTGTGTGACGCCCCCGATCACGATCCACAGCGCGCTGCTCGAGAGGATCGAGGAGTACACCAGGCGCCTGGCGCTCGCGGTCGGGGTTGTCGGGCTGATGAACGTGCAGTTCGTGGTTCGGGGGGAGGACGTGCTCGTCATCGAGTGCAACCCGCGCGCCTCGCGCACGGTGCCGTTCATCTCCAAGGCAACCGGGGTGCCGCTCGCGAAGATCGCTACGAGGGTCCTCTTGGGCGAGAAGCTGCGCGACATGCGGCTCCACAGGTCCCACAACGGGCACTTCTCCGTCAAGGCGCCGGTCTTCCCGTTCGACCGCTTCGCGGACGTGGACCCCCTGCTCGGTCCGGAGATGCGCTCTACGGGCGAGGCCATGGGGATAGACAGGTCCTTCGGCGGCGCGTTCGCCAAGGCTCTGAGAGCGGCTGGGCAGGCGCTCCCCATCTCGGGGCGGGTCTATGTCTCGGTAGCCAACAGGGACAAGCGGGCGGTCGTGCTCATAGCTCGGGCCTTCGCGGACCTCGGGTTCGAGCTCGCAGCGAGCGAGGGGACGGCCGAGGTTCTGAAAAACAACGGGCTCCCGGTAACCGTGGTCCCCAAGATCGGGGAGCTCGGCGGGGACGTGCTAGGCATGATCGAGGAGGGAGGGGTGGACCTGATCGTCAACACCCCCTGGGGCCGCGGGGCGCGCACGGACGGGTATCTGATCCGGCGCAAAGCGCTGATGCACGGCGTCCCGTGTATCACTACGCTCGCCGCAGCCGCAGCCGCGGTGCAGGGGATCGAAGCCAAGATCCGGGGCGGCGCCCGCCGCGTGACCTCCCTACAGGGTCTCTACGCCACCCAGGCGTGAAGTTCTACGGCGTAGGCGTCGAGGAGCGTAAAGTTTCGGGTCGCTACACCGTTCTGCGCTACCGTTGGCCCGGGCTCGTCGAGCCGGGCCAGTTCGTTATGGCGCGCGCAGCCGGCTGGCCCGTTACGCTCGACCCTTTCCTGGCGCGGCCCTTCTCCTTCTACGATCACGACGGCGAGGTGGCAAGCCTCCTCTTCGAGGTGCGCGGACGTGGCACCGCGCTACTCGACCGGGCACAGAACATCGAGGTCAGCGTGCCTCTGGGCCACGGTTTTCAGCTTGGCTCCTCCGGGAAGGCCGCCCTTCTCGGCGGAGGCGTCGGCATCGCGCCGCTCAAGATCCTGGGCCGCCGCCTGACCGAGCTCGGCGTACCTCACGACGTCTTCCTGGGCTTCGCCGACGCGCCAACCGCCGGGGCCGCGCGCGACTTCCCCGGCGCCGGCGTGGCGACGATGGACGGGTCGTTGGGTACGCCTGGCACGGTCCTCGACGCGGTTCGGAACCTCGCGGAGTACGGCGCGGTCTACGCCTGCGGCCCGAACCCAATGCTCGCCGCAGTAAAGCGGACGGTTGGCCCCGACCGCTTGTGTCAGCTCTCGGTTGAGGAGAGGATGGGATGCGGCAACGGGTCGTGCAACGGGTGCGCGGTCCCGGTGCGAAGCGGCGGGTATGTTAGGTCCTGCGTCGAGGGACCGGTCTTCCGCGCGGAGGCGCTGGCGTGGTAGTGCGCGAGCGGAAAACCGAAGGTAGGCTCGCGGTCGAGCTCTGCGGGATACCGCTCCGGACGCCTCTCATACCCGCCTCTGGAACGCTCGCGAAGGAGGCGCTCGGTGAGGTCGAGGGCGTCTATGGGGCGATGCTTCCCAAGACGACCACTCCGGCGCCGCGGGCCGGAAACCCGCCGCCGCGTATCGCGGAGACTTACGCCGGGATGGTCAACTCCATCGGTCTCCAGAACCCGGGGGTGAAGCGGTTTCTAGAGGGTCTCGACGCCTTCGATATAGGGTTGCCCATCCTTGTTTCGGCTGCGGGGGACACCGTGGAGGAGTTCGGCGCGCTCTGCGAGCGCCTCGGCGCCGACGAGAGGATTGCCGCCATAGAGCTGAACCTGTCGTGCCCCAACGTGGAGTGTGGCGGGCTGACCTTCTGCGCGGGTCCCGCCTCCGTCGAAGAGGTGGTCGCGGCGTGCCGCCGGGTAACCGGCAAGCCCGTCTTCGCCAAGCTCACCTTCGAAGGCGTGGTCGAGAACGCCATAGCCGCCGAGTCTGCCGGGGCCGATGCGCTCACCATCATGAATACCATCCCCGCACTCACCATAGACGCCCATCGGCGTGAAGCCCTCGTGCGCGGCGGGCTCTCCGGCCCCGCCATAAAGCCCGTGGCGCTGCGGGCCGTCTACGACGTCTCCCGTGCCGTCGAGGTGCCCGTCATAGGTAGCGGGGGTGTGACGAGCGGGATCGACGTAGCCGAGTTTATGCTAGCCGGGGCTACGGCGGTGCAGATCGGCACGGCCAGCTTCGTCCGCGACCCGAAGGAGATACTCAGCGAGTTCGCAAGTTATCTGGATAAGGTAGGGCTCGCCACCCCGGACCTGATAGGAGCTCTATCTACCTGAATCGCATGCAATTTGGCCTGGTCAACGCGCGTCCCTGCATCCGATCGGGGAGACTAGCCTTCCCGAGTCCCTACCCAGGCAGTTCCGGAGGTTCGAGAAGACGCTGTCCCCCCGAAAACCAGGGCCCTTTCGACATCCGCTGCGGCATCCGTCTCTGACATCACTTGGTGACGGTCATTTTGCAGGAATTCCGTGGTTAAACGGCGGTTTGTGACGGCCGGTGGTATACTAGCGGGTCGATGTTGAGGAGGGCACCAGAGAGGAGCGCCCAGGAGCGCCGGAGCGCGCTCGAGGAGGCCAACCGCGTCCGGTTCGCGCGCGCTGCGACCAAGCGCAAGCTCAAGAGCGGGGAGCTCGATATCTACGACCTCCTCATGGACCCCTCCGGTGAGCTCAAGGGCGCCAAAGTTGAGGAGATGCTTCTGGCGGTGCGTGGAATGGGTCGCATAAAGGTCACGCGCGTCATGAGGGAGGCGGGGGTAAGCCGCTCCAAGACGCTCGTGGGGCTCACCCACGGCCAGCGGGACCGTTTGATCAGGGCTCTGGGGTGCGAAGAGGACGTCTGATCGTCGTCTCCGGACCCTCCGGAGCTGGCAAGGACACCCTGATAGGCGACGCCCTCGAAGCTATCCCCGAGCTCTCCCTCATCGCTTCGGCCACAACCCGCACCCCGCGCCCGGGCGAGGTCGAGGGCAAGGACCACGTCTTCCTCTCGCGCGAGGAGTTCGAGCGCTGGATCGAGAAAGGCAGACTACTGGAGTGGGCGCAATATTCTGGTAATCTCTACGGCACGC
>DASTQK010000165.1:0-8560 GCA_035761765.1 Rubrobacteraceae bacterium | reverse complement strand
CCTGGACACCAAGTACTTCTTCTACAACAAGGAGATGCTCAAGGAGGCCGGGATAGCGCCGCCTGACACCTGGGATGCGGTGGTGGAGGCCGCGCAGGCGTTGAAGTCTCAGGGGGTCGTGGAGTACCCGCTGGTGTGGAGCTGGGCCCAGGCCGAGGCCCTCATGTGCGACTACGCCACGCTTCTGGGGGCTTACGGAGGACGGTTCTTCGACGAGGGCGGCAAGCCCGCCTTCAACACCGGCGGTGGGCTGCAGGCCCTGGAGTTCATGCGGATGACCCTCGACGAGGAGCTCTCAAACCCGGCCTCGACCGAGTCCCTCGAAGAGGACGTCAGGCGGATCATCTCGCAGGGCGAGGCGGCCATGGCCCTCAACTGGACCTACATGTTCGCCCTGGCCAACGACCCCAACGAGAGCCAGGTCGCGGGGCAGATAGAGATAGCCCACACCCCCGCGGGCCCGGCGGGGGCGCCGGGCGTCAACGGGAGCATGGGCATAGCCGTCTCCAACGGCAGCCAGAACCAGGACGAAGCCTGGAGATACATCCAGTTCATGACGAGCCAGGAGGTGCAGAACCAGTACGCCAAGCTGTCCCTGCCTATCTGGAAGAGCTCGTACGAGGAGCAGGAGGTCGTCGATGCCCTTCCGCAGGTCGTGCCGGTGGCAAAGGAGCAGCTCAACGACATGATCCTGCGCCCCATAGTCCCCCAGTACAACGAGGTCTCGCAGGACATGCAGGTGGAGATACAGAGGGCGCTTACCGGCGACAAGACGCCCAAGCAGGCCCTCGACGACGCCGCCAGCAGCGTGGAGTCTGCTACCCAGGGTTAGTAGATGACACGGCTGCTGCGCGCCAAGACTCGCGCCGGAGGCACATTCCGGCAGGGGCGGATTGCCCTGCTGTTGCTCTTGCCGAGCCTCGTGGTGGTCTTCGGGATCGTCGTCTATCCCTTGCTGCGCACACTCTACATCTCGCTCTTTGCGGTAAACAGCGTGTTTCCGGGAAGATACCCGTTCGTGGGTCTCGGGAACTACCTGCAAGCCCTGGAGAGCCCTGAGTTCTGGGCCGCCATCATGCGCACGGCCTACTTCACCTTGACCACGACCTTCCTCGAGGTCGCCCTCGGCATACTCCTGGGGCTGCTACTCAACGTCGAGTTCAGGGGCCGGTGGGTGCTCAGGTCCATCGTCATACTACCGTGGGCCCTGCCCACGGTAGTAAACGGGGCCATGTGGCGCTGGATCCTGAACCCCGAGTACGGTGCCTTGAACGCCCTCCTCACCCAGCTGCACGTGATCCCGGAGTACAGGTCCTGGCTCGGGACCCCCTGGATGGCGCTCAACATGGTGGTGGTGGCCGACGTATGGAAGATGACCCCGCTCGCGGCGTTCTTCGTCCTGGCGGCGCTCCAGACCATACCGCGCGACCTCTACGAGGCCGCCTGGGTCGATGGAGCCGGCAGGTTGCGCACTTTCTTCAGCATAACGCTCCCTCTCCTGACCCCGACCATACTCATCATCCTGGTCTTGAGGACCATGGAGGCTTTCAAGGTATTCGACATAATCTACGTGATGACCCGCGGCGGTCCGGCCAACGGAACCCAGACGATAGCCTACTATACCTACGTGGAGGCCTTCTCCAACCAGCTGTTCGGTTACGGGGCCGCCCTTGCCTACATCATTGCGCTATTCATCCTGCTCTTCGCCGTCATCTACATGCGCCTGTTGAGGCGCGGGGAGGTCGAGTACTAGCGATGCAAAGCTCTCCGGCCTTCAGGGTCTTCATCTATTCGGCAGCCGTCTTTGCCGGGGCGGTGATCCTGGCGCCTTTCGTGTGGCTCCTGATCTCCAGCGTCGCGGCTCCGGCGGACCTGCTGGTGCGGCCCCTGAAGTGGATCCCCGCCCATGCTTCGCTCTCTCGTTACGCCGAGATATTCTTCGGGGCGGGCGACGACACAGCGATCACCTTCCGGGCGGCGATGGTGAACAGCACCATCGTTGCCGGGAGTTCGGTCCTCATCTCTTTGGGGGTCGGCATCTTCGGCGCCTACGCCTTCGCCCGGCTGAGGTTCCGGTTCCAGCGGGCGATACTGCTCCTGTTCCTCTCCACCTACATGCTGCCGCCCATAGCGCTTCTCATCTCGCTCTACCTCACGATGGCCCAGCTGCGTCTCTTGGACACCAGGATCGGCCTCATCCTGGTCTACTGCTCGTTCATCACGCCGTTTGTGCTGTGGATAATGAGCGGTTACTTCCGGAGCATCCCGAGAGATCTCGAGGACGCCGCGCGCATCGACGGGTGCAGTCGCATGGGTGCGCTCTTCCGCGTGATACTGCCGCTGGCCCGGCCCGGGCTCCTGGCGACGGCCCTCTTTGGCTTTCTGCTGGCGTGGGACGAGTTCCTCTACGCTCTCATCTTCACCTCCTCTCTGGAATCGAAAACCATCCCGGTAGCGATCGCCGAGTTCACGGGCCGCCACGCCGTGGACTTCGGCATGATGGCTACCGGAGGCGTTCTAGCGTCGCTGCCGCCTCTGGCGATCGCGTTTCTGTTCCAGCGCTACATCGTCGGCGGCCTGGCCTCCGGCGCGGTGAAAGGGTGAGCGTGGGATACCTGGAGGACATACTGAACCAGCCGGAGAACCTGGCCCGTTCGCACGATGTCTTCGCGGAAGCCTTGCGGGACGCGGACCTCTCGGCCTTCGGAGCGGGCCAGGTCGTCCTGGCGGGCATGGGCTCGAGCTACTTCGCCGCGATGCCCGCATCCTGCGCCCTGCGCGCTGCGGGCCGTCCGGCTTTCGCCCTCTCGGCAACAGAGCTCCTGGAGCCCGGCGCAGAGTTGCTGGGTGCCGCCTACGTCGGCGTCTCCCAGTCGGGCAAGAGCGCCGAGACCGTGCGGGGCTTCTCGAGGGTATCCGCTCCCCGCCTGGCGCTGACCAACACGGGGTCGGGGCCCCTCTCTGAGCTCGCCGACGTATCCTTGCCGATCGCGTCCGCAAGAGATGCTGCCATTGCCATACTCACCTACACCGCAACGCTTGCCGCTACAGCCACGCTTTGTAGCTCTCTCGGAGCTCCTCTGGACTTCGACCGGGCACGGCTCCCGGACCTGGTGGCCGGAGTGCTGGAGGACAGCGCTGCGGTGGCGAACGAAGCCGCGGAGCGATTCGAGGGGATGGAGGTCCTCGACTTCGTGGGCCGGGGAAGCTCCCTGGCTTCGGCGGCGGAGGGCGCTCTGCTCACGAGGGAGGCCGTCAGGGTGCCGGCCGCGTACATGGACACCCTGCAATACCTGCATGGCCCGCTGGAAGTGGCCGAGCCCGGTCGAGGCTGCGTGGTGTTCGGTTCCGGACGGGAGATTCGGCTCGCCGGGGACCTCGCCTCCTATGGGGCTTCGGTGCTGCTCGTTACCGAAGCCCCGGTGGACTCCACGGAGAACCTGAGAATCGTCCGCATACCCGAGGTACCGGATGTCTTCAAGCCCATCCTGGAGATACTCCCCGTACAGCTCCTGACCCATCATATGAGCAAGGCCCGGGACCTGGCCGCCGACGGCTTCCGCCACGAACAAGAGGACACGAAGCTGGAAGTCGGATGAGCCGCATCTCGGTGATCGGGAACGTGAACGTGGATCTCCTCGTCTGGCCCGCCGCCGAGTTCCCGCCTCCCGGGACCGATATGCCGGTCGAGTCGATACAGACCAGGGCCGCCGGAGCCGCCGGAAACACCGCGCTGGCCCTGGCGCGGCTGGGGAGCGTACCACGTCTCATCGGCTGCGTGGGCGACGATCACTACGGGCGATTCATACTGGACGAGCTCGTCGCAACAGGGATAGAAGAGGGAGTCTTCGTCCTACCCGGCGAGCCCACAGGCATCTCCATAGCCTTCGAGGCCCCGGAGCGAGACAGGTCTTTTCTGACGCTCCTCGGAAGCCTCCAGACGTTCGAAGCGTCGATGGTGCCCCCGGATGCCCTGGAAGGAGATCACGTGCTCCTGTGCGGGTATTTCTGCCTGCCCTCGTTGCGAGGCCGGGACACGCTCGAGCTGCTCGAGAAGGTCCGCGCCGGCGGTGGACGCACCCTCTTCGACTGCGGCTGGGATCCGGCCGGGTGGCCCCGGGAGACCAGGCGCGAGATAGTCGAGCTTCTGCCGCTCGTGGACTACTTCTTGCCCAACGAGGTCGAGGCCGGATACCTCACGGGCATAGAAGATCCTGTGGCGGCGGCCCGGGCGCTCGAGCAGATCTCCGGAGGGTGGGTGATCGTCAAGCTCGGCAAGGAGGGTTGCGTGGCCGTCGGGGCCGGACAGGAGCACGCAATCTCCGCTCCCTCCGTGCGGGTAGCCGACACCACGGGGGCGGGGGACGCCTTCAACGCTGGATTGCTGTATGCCCTCGCGGGCAAAACGGAGGTGCCTGAGGCCTTGCGTCTGGCTACCCGCCTGGCTACCACCGTGGTCTCCAGGGCATCTGAGAATCGCTACCCCGCTCTGGGAGAGCTCCTCGAAGAGTAACTACTCGTTCAGGCCTTCGAGAGCGCGGCGGAGAGGACCGGCTCGGGGTCGTAGTCCCCGGGGAGCGGGACGAAGGGCGGGCGTACGGTGCCCATCGGGGCGCCGTGCCTTGCCTCGGCTAGCCGCTTCAGGACCGCGGCCGAAGCGTACTCCTTTGTCATCGCCCGCGCCTGCTGGAGTCTCTCCGAGAGGGCCCTTCCACCGGCTTCGTCGCCCGACTTCACCTTCTCGTGCATGGCCAGGATCTCCTCCGGAATAAAGTTGGCCAGCGCGCTGATAGCGCCCTGCGCCCCTCCGTTGAGCCGCTGCCAGAGGTCGTCCTCGGTCCCGAGCAGCACGCCTCTGTTGCCCTCCAGAATGGCCTCGGCGTATCCTTCCTCTCCCCCCGAGTCCTTGACGCCCCAGACCGGCAGGTCTGTGACGACCTCTTCGGGGACGGGGACGGCGTACTTGGGGATGTGGTAGAGGATGACGGGGTGGCCGGTCCTCTCGAGCACCGGCTCGAAGAAGCGCCTCAGGCCCTCGGGGCTCGCGGGCTTGAAGTAGTAGGGCGGCAGGACGAGCACCGCGGTCGCCGGATACTCCTCCAGCGCCTCGACCATCTCCAGGGTCTCCGGCAGGTTGCCCTGCATGACGGCGGGGATGACCTGGATAGGGAGATCCCGCGCGAAGAGCGCCTCGAGGACACGCAGCTTCTCTTTCAAGGCCAACGAAGGCCCCTCGCCGTTGGTCCCGAAGGGAACGACGCCCCGCACTCCCATCTCCGCGAGCCAGGAGACGTGGTCGAGGTAGGAATCCACGTCCACGGAGAGCTCGGCGTCGTCCTTTATAGGGGTGACGTTGGCCACGAAGACGCCATCTATCTCCTGCATACCGCCTCCTTCTGACATACGGATCGCTTCTAGCCATACCCGTAAGACCCTGCACTCAAAATCTGTCCTGCGCCGGCTTTGCACGGGTATTCGCGTCTGCACGAAAAACCGAAGCCGGGACATAGCAGCCCCGGCTTGGTCGCTAGCGAACTTCTGCTACGGACTATGAACCTTCCTTGACCTCCACTATCTCGTCCGCGACCAGACCATGCGCCTCGCGGTGGACGGCCTCCGCCGCCTCTTTGTTCGGTGCTTCGGCGAGGCAGAAGACCTCGCCGGTGTCCTCGTTATACCAGTAGCGGTGGTAGGTAACCCCGTACTGGTCCTGGATCTCCTGGTCCTTCCTGTGGGCTTCGGCCACGGCCTCTGCGGTCAGCCCTTCTACGGCCCTATGGTGGTCCATGAATAGTGGCATCGCACCGATCCTCCTTTACCCGGCGGGTCCATGACAGACAGGTATACATGATGCCACCAAATCTAGCCCGATGCACCTGCGAAAATTCACCTCCCTAAGGCCTTGCGGCCCTCGATAAAGGCCCACAGCTCTTCCCTGTCTGGCAGTCCCTCGTAGTCCCCGAGGGTAGCGACGCTGAGCGCTCCCATGGCGTTGGCAGTGCGCAGGCGTTCCTCCGGGGAGAGCCCCCACAGATGTCCGGCGAGATACCCCGCGTCGAAGGCGTCGCCGGCCCCGATGGGGTCCACCTCCTGCACGGGAAAGGCGGGTTGGGTTATGAGGCGGCCATCTATGAGGGCCAGGCTCCCCTCCTTTCCCCGCTTGAGCACCACCTCCTGCGGCCCCGCAGCCGCGAACTCTTGCACGAGCCCCTCGTGGCTCTTCCCCCAGAGCGCCTCGGCCTCGTCGTCTCCCACGAACAGTATGCCGACGCTCGGCAGTATCTCCTCGACGAAGGCCCGCGCGTCCTCGGGGCTCCACAGTTTGGAGCGGTAGTTGACGTCGAAGCTGATAAGCGTCCCCGCCGCGCGGGCGGCCCACAGCGTAAAAGCCCGGCAGTCGTCGGAGAGCGATGGGGTGATGCCGGTAAGGTGGAGGAAGTTCGCGCCTTCGAGGTAGTCTGTGTCGAAGGCCCCCGGTGCCATCGTCGAGGCCGCGGAGCCCCTGCGGTAGTAGTAGACCCGGGCCTCCGGGCCGACCTGCTCGCGCAGGTAGAGCCCTGTCGGGAAGCCCCCGGCCCGCCGAACCCTGGAGGTGTCTACCCCTTCTCCCCGGACGCGATCGAGGACCAGCTGGCCCGGCTCGTCGTCCCCGAGGAGGCTAATCCACCCGGTGGAGAGGCCGAGACGGGAGAGGGCGATCGCCACGTTCGACTCCGCGCCCCCGATCTTCAGCTGCAGGCCCGCGGCGTGCCGCAGCCGCCCCGGCATCGCGGGGACGCCGAGGACCATCGTCTCGCCGGCCGTTACGACGCTCGGCAGGGCGCTCCTCCTACAGAACGGCCACGTGCGCCCGGACGCCAGCCGCGAGTTCATGGGCGAACTCCGGGTAGGGGCCGAGCCGCTTGTCTGCACGCCAGGTCAGCTCCCGGAGGTCGGTGATCCCCTCGGCCAGCCCCTCCTTCACCACGCCCTCGACCTGCTGGGTGAACCTCAGGGAGCGGTCGAGGAAGTCGATGGCTTCCTCACCCTGCATGGGCTGGTAGTGGGCGGTGAGGAGGTGTTGCGGCCGGAGAGTGCGGAGCTTTCGGATCGTGTTCTGGTAGCCGGGGGCGTCGAAGTAGCGCGGGGGGATCAGACGGTTCCCCTCGCGGTCGTAGATGCCGGTCTCGAGCGCCGCGTCTATGACGATCGCCGCCCCGTTCCGCGGGTCCCAGATGCCGAGGTGCCCCGGCGTGTGGCCGGGGAGGTGTAGGATCTCGACGCGCCGGTCAGGGCCGAGCCTCATCGTCTCCCCGCCGCGCAGCCCAGCGTCTACCGGGGAGTCGCCGCCCAGCTCCTCGCGTATCCATTCCACCGAGGCCTCCTCAGGGCCGAAGCCGTAGGGCTCGTACCAGCGGTAGATGTCGGAGAGCATGAGCTCGTTGTTCTCGATCCAGGCCCGATCCGGCTCTCCGCACGAGAACCACAGGGAGGGGTGCCTCTCCTTGAGGGCGCGGTTGCCGCCGCAGTGGTCCACGTCGGCGTGGCTGATGATGACCTCGTCTATGTCCTCTAGAGTGAGCCCGATCCCTTCGAGGTAGGGGATGATGACCTCCTCGGGCGTCCCGGCGAGGCCGGTGTCCACGAGTACCGTATGGTCCTCCCCGGTGAGGAGGTACTGGCACATAAAGCGCGCCCCGAGGTCCGACTCTATACGGTGGATGCCGGGTAATATCTCCATCCTGTGGCTACACTAACCGCGCCCAATGTTCCGCGCAAGCACGCGGCGACCGTGCTAGCTTGTACACCCATCCGGGAAGGAGGTTCGAACATGTATCTGACCAGACACCTCACGGCCGGCGGCGCCCGCTGGGCGCTGGACGGCCGGTACCTGCCCGCCGCGTTCACCCTGGACTTGCTGTTGCAGCTGCCCGCCGAAGACGTCTCTCGCTTCCTCGAGGGTCTACCCCGCGGCGAGGAAGCCGAGGGCTCGCTCCTGCCCCCCGTCGAAGCCGCGCAGGAAGTGTGGGCCAGCGGGGTGACCTACGAGAGGAGCCGGGAAGCCCGCATGTTCGAATCCAAAGAGGCCGATATCTACGACAAGGTCTACGACGCCGTGCGGCCCGAGCTCTTCTTCAAGGCAATCGGTTGGCGGGTCGTGGGGCACGGGGGAGAGGTGCGCGTGCGCGAAGACAGCCACTGGAACGTGCCGGAGCCGGAGCTCGTGCTTGTCGTGAACGGCCGGATGGAGATCATGGGCTACACCGCCGGCAACGATGTCTCCTCGCGAGATATAGAGGGCGAGAACTCGCTGTATCTACCGCAGGCCAAGATCTACGACGGCAGTTGCTCCTTGGGGCCCGGCATCGTAGCGGGCGGGCCGGACTCGATGCGTGACCTCCTCATCCGGATGCGCATCATGCGCGATGGCGAGGCCGTCTACGAGGACGAGGTGAGCACCTCCCGGATGAAGCGCCCCTTCGAGGAGCTCGCCGATTACCTCGGCAGGGAACTCTCCTTCCCGACCGGCGCCTTCCTCATGACGGGTACCAGCCTCGTGCCCGACGAGGAGTTCACGCTT
>DASTQK010000164.1:0-4929 GCA_035761765.1 Rubrobacteraceae bacterium | reverse complement strand
GTTAGACGCAAAAGTAACAGCAACCATCACGCCGGTCAAGCCGACGCCCCATCAGCGGCCGACTGCGTAGCCCTGCATCCCCCTCGGGTTGGCGGCGGCTCGCAGCAGTCCTTGCTCGCGATCCCGGCTCACCGCGGACAGCCTCCCCAGCGACCATCCGTCCACGACGGTCACCTGGTGGCCGCGCGCGCGGAGCGCCGCGACCGTCGCGGGGTGCAGCCGGGCTTCGGTCACCACCCGGCCTGGCGCCGAGGTGCGCGGGTAGAAAGAGCTCGGGAAATGCTCCGTGTGAAAATTCGGTGCGTCTATAGCCTCTTGCAGGTTGAGGCCGAAGTGGACGTGCGCCAGGAAGAAGTTGAGCGACCACTGATCCTGCTGGTCCCCTCCTGGGGTGCCGAAGGCTATGTAAGGCTCGCCGCCGCGCAACGCGAGCGAAGGGCTCAGGGTGGTGCGGGGCATTTTTCCACCCGCCAGTGAGTTGGGTAGACCTCCGGTCAGCCAGAACATCTGCGCGCGGGTACCCAGAGAGAAGCCGAGCCCGGGGATCACCGGCGAGCTCTGCAGCCATCCACCGCTCGGGGTAGCGGAGACCATGTTCCCGTGACGGTCCACGACGTCCACGTGGCAGGTATCCCCGCTGCCCTGATCTTCGCGCCACACCGTCGGCTCACCGGCCCCGGCAGACCCGTTCGTGAGTGCTCCGGCCGTGGGCACGGGCGGAAGTCGCGGCTCTCCTTCTCCGACCGCGCCGGGGCGCAACTCGTGAGAGGAGTCCTCCCCGACAAGGGCCCGGCGTGCCTCCGCGTAGTCCGGGTCGAGCAGATCGGAGAGCGGCACATCAACGAAATCGGGGTCGCCGTAGTAGGCTTCGCGGTCGGCGAACGCGAGCTTGGCGCACTCCACCACGGTGTGGACGAACTCGGGCGTGTTGTGCCCCATGGAGGCGATGTCGAACCCGGCGAGGAGCGCCAGCTGCTGGAGGAACACCGGTCCCTGACACCACGGTCCTGCCTTGCAGACGGTGTAGCCGTGATAGTCCAGCGTCGCCGGTTTCTCCAACCGCGCCCCGTAGCGACCGAGGTCGTCGCCGGTGAGCAGCCCGCGGTGGCGACGCCTCGAGGTGTCCATCACCGCCGTCGTGGACACCCAAGCGTCGATGGCCTCGGCGACGAACCCCCGGTAGAACGCGTCACTGGCCGCCCCTATCTGCTCGTCACGGTCACTGGTTTTCGCTTCGGCCTCCTCGACGATGCGGCGGTAGGTCCTGGCGAGATCCGGGTTAACGAACCGGGTGCCGGGTTCGGGTACGCCGGCGCCCCTGAGGTAGACCCGCGCGGAGGTAGGCCACTCGTCCCGGAAAACGTCTTCGACGCTGCGGATCGTGTCGCTGATCTGGGGTACGAGCGGGTAGCCGTGCTCTGCGCACCAGATCGCATACTCCATCACGTCCGCGAGCCGCAGCGTGCCGAACTCGCCGAGCAGGCGCATCCACGCGTCGAATGCTCCGGGCACGCAGGCGGGCAGGAGCCCGGTACCGGGTATGAGGTCCAGCCCGAGCTCTTCGAAGCGCGCGATGCTCGCTGCCGCGGGGGCCGGTCCCTGGCCGTTTACCACCACCGTCTCGTCCCGGTCGGCGCGGCGCGCCAGGATCGGCACCTCCCCGCCGGGGCCGTTGAGGTGGGGCTCCACGACCTGAAGGGTGAGTCCGGCGGCCACCGCCGCGTCGAAGGCGTTGCCGCCGGACTCCAGGACCGCCATGCCCGCCGCGGAGGCGAGCCAGTGCGTGGAGGCCACCATTCCGTACGTGCCCGCCAACTCCGGCCTAGTGGTGAACGTGCGGTGCGCCACTTCGATCTCCTCCCCGGCTTGCGCAGGGACGGTGAACCGCCCCTTTAGTGAATGCAGTGGCAGGCGAGGACCCAGTGGTCCTTCCCCACCTCGCGCCAAACTGGCTCTTCCCTGCCGCAGGCTTCCGTCACGTATGGGCAGCGGGTGCGGAAACGGCAGCCTGATGGTGGGTTCACCGGGCTCGGAACGTCGCCCTCCAGAACGATGCGCTCGCGCTCCTGCTCGATGTCGGGGTCGGGGACCGGGACGGCGGAGAGGAGGGCCTGCGTGTAAGGGTGGAGCGGGTTGTTGTAGAGCTCGTCGCTGGGGGCGAGCTCCACGAGGACCCCGAGGTACATCACCCCGACGCGGTCGGAGATGTACTTCACCACGGAGAGGTCGTGGGAGATGAACAGGTAGGTCAGGTTCCTCTCCACCTGCAGGCGCCGCATCAGGTTTATGACCTGGGCCCGGATCGAAACGTCGAGCGCCGAGACCGGCTCGTCAGCGACGATGAACTCCGGGTCGACGGCCAGTGCACGGGCCACCCCGATCCTCTGGCGCTGGCCGCCGGAGAATTCGTGCGGGTAGCGGTTGGCGTGCTCCTTGTTCAGGCCGACGACCTCGAGCAGCTCGTGCACCCGGTCGAGGCGCTCCTTCCTGCTGCTCACCAGACCGTGGATGTCCAGACCCTCGGCGACGATGTCGCCCACGATCATGCGCGGGTTCAGCGAGGCCTGCGGGTCCTGGAAGATCATCTGCATCTTGCGGTTGAGGACCCTTCCCTCATCGCCGTGTGCCCTGTGGACGTCCTTGCCGTCGAAGAGCACCTGCCCGCTAGAGGGCTCGTAGAGCCGCACGAGGACCCGCCCCGCCGTCGTCTTGCCGCACCCCGACTCCCCCACGAGGCCAACCGTCTCGCCCCTGTTGATCTTCAGCGAGATGCCGTCCACAGCCTTCAGAGTAGCCCCGCGGCCCACCCGGAAGTACTTCCTCAGGTCGTTGATCTCGAGCAGCGGGCGTCCGTTGCCGTTGCTCTCTGTCATCGGGCGCCCCTCACTTTGACGGGCGGCTCCACATCGGGGGCCATCGGGTGGTGCAGCCAGCAGGCGGCCTTGTGTTCTGCGGAGAACGTCGTGTAATCCGGCATCTCCTCGGCGCAGATCCGCATCGCGTAAGGGCAGCGCGGGGTGAACGGGCAACCCTTGGGGGGGTCGAGCATATCGGGCGGGGATCCGGGGATGGGGATCAGGTCCTGACTACGGTCCGCGGTGGGAAGCGGGATGGACGACAGGAGGCCCCAGGTATAGGGCATCTGCGGTTTGTAGAAGATCTCGCGCACCGTCCCCGTCTCCACGATCTTGCCCCCGTACATCACCACTACACGATGGGCGGTCTGGGCCACGACGCCGAGGTCGTGCGTGATCAGGATGACTGACATCCCAATCCGCTCCTGCAGGTCTCGCAGTAGCTCCAGGATCTGGGCCTGAATCGTCACGTCGAGCGCCGTGCTCGGCTCGTCGGCAATAAGGATCTGGGGGTCGCACGCGAGTGCTATGGCTATGACGACGCGCTGGCGCATCCCGCCGGAGAACTGATGCGGGTACTGCTTGACGCGGGCCTCGGCGTTGGGGATGCCGACCATCTTCAAGAGCTCGATGGCCCGCTCTCTGGCCCTTTCGCCCGACATGCCGAGGTGTTTCTTCAGGCTCTCGGCGATCTGGCGCCCCACCCGCATGGTGGGGTCGAGCGAGGTCATCGGGTCCTGGAAGACCATCGCGATCTTGGTTCCCCTGACCCCCTGCATCTGCTTGTCCGAGAGGCTGAGCAGATCCCTTTCCTCGAAGAGGATCTCGCCACCCTTGACCAAGCTGTTCGCCTCGGGGAGCAGCCGCATGATGCTCTTCGCCGTGACGCTCTTGCCGCTGCCGGACTCTCCGACGATGGCCAGGGTCTCGCCGTGCCTGAGGTCGAAGGTGACGTCACGCACAGCCTGCACCTCTCCGGCGTAGGTGTGGAACGAAACCTCGAGGTCCTTGACCTGGAGGATGTTCTCCACCGCCACTACTTCCTCATCTTCGGGTCGAAGGCGTCGCGCAACCCGTCGCCGAGCAGATTGAAGCAGATCATCAGCAAACAGAAGACCACCGAGGGTAACCACAGGAGGTAGGGGTGGAACCGGATCTCTCCGGCGCCGTCGCTGATGAGCGAGCCGAGCGAGGCGTCCGGGACCTGGATGCCGAGGCCGATGAAGCTCAGGAACGCCTCGGCGAAGATAGCCGCAGGAATGGTGAACATCAGGTTCACTATGATGGGTCCGAGAGAGTTCGGGAGCAGGTGCTTGCGCACCAGCCGCGACCCACTCGCCCCGAGCGAGCGCGAGGCAAGAGCGAACTCCTGCTCTTTGAGCTGCAACATCCTGCCGCGAACGATCCTGGCCATAAACGTCCAGCCGGTTATCCCGATGGCGATGCTGATGGTTATGATCCCCGGCTGGAAGACGACCATCGCGAGTATGGCGACCACGAGGTAGGGTATGCCGTTCAATATCTCGATCACGCGCTGCATCACGTCGTCGGTTCTACCTCCCACAAAACCGGAGACCGCCCCGAAGGTGACACCCACGGACAGGTCCAAGAAAGCGGCCAGAAAGCCGATGTAGAGGGAGACCCTCGTCCCCTCCCACACCCGGCTCCACATATCCCGCCCGAACTCGTCGGTGCCGAACCAGAAGCTTGCGGAGGGCCCGGTGTACCGGCGGGTCAGGTCCTGAGCATAGGGAGAGTACTGCGAGAGCAGCGGACCTATGACGAAAGCGAAAGCTAACAGGAGGATCAGAACCGCCAGGCTGATCAGAGCCCCGCGGTTCTTCTTGAGCCGGATCCAGGAGTCCTTCCAGAAGCCTATGGGAGGACCGGCGAGCCGCTCACCCTCGTGTCTGTCGACCTCGAGAGTCCTGAATAGATCCGGGCTCGGGTCTCGGCGTTTGGTCTCCACTACTACTCCTTTGCTCCGGAGACGCGGATTCGGGGATCTATGATCCCGTAGGAGATGTCCTGCAGAAGGAGGGCGACGATGAAGAAGACCGAGAAGAAGACCGTC
>DASTQK010000163.1:0-20921 GCA_035761765.1 Rubrobacteraceae bacterium | reverse complement strand
GCGCGAGGCCGCCGAGCTCGTGCGCGAGGACATCCGCTCGTTCAAGGACCATCATGGTCTCGAAAGGGCTGTCATGGTCAACTGTTCTTCCACAGAGACCTATCTGCAGCCGCAAGATGCACACTTCTCGATAGAGAAGTTCGAGAAGGCGCTTGACGTTTCGGATGCGGCGATCTCGCCGGCTATGGTCTACGCCTACGCCGCGATTATGGAGGGCGTTCCCTACGCCAACGGCGCACCTTCGCTCGCCGTTGACATACCGGCCCTGACCAAGCTGGCTGACGAAAGGGGCGTCCCGGTTGCGGGCAAGGATTTCAAAACCGGGCAGACATGGATGAAGACCATCGTCGCCCCCGGCCTCAAGGCGCGAATGCTCGGCCTTGCGGGCTGGTACTCGACCAACATACTGGGGAACCGCGATGGCGAGGTCCTCGATGATGCGGGGAGCCTCAAGAGTAAAGAGGTCAGCAAGCTCTCGGTGCTGAACAGGATCTTGCAGCCCGAGCTCTACCCCGAGCTCTACGCTGACATCTCGCACGTGGTCAAGATCAACTACTACCCGCCCCGCGGCGACGCCAAGGAGGGCTGGGACAACATAGACATCTTCGGCTGGCTCGGCTACCCGATGCAGATCAAGATCAACTTCCTCGCAAGAGACTCGATCCTGGCTGCGCCCATAGTCCTGGATCTCGCGCTCTTCCTGGATCTCGCACGACGGGCCGGGATGAGCGGCATACAGGAGTGGCTCTCGTTCTACTTCAAGAGCCCGATGGTGCTGCCCGAGCTCTACCCGGAGCACGACCTCTTTATCCAGCTGATGAAGCTCAAGAACACCTTGAGGGCGATAAGGGGGGAGGACCTGATCACCCACCTCGGCCTCGACTACTATGAGTAGCTGGGGAGTAAGATGAGTCGTTCGTCCCTTCGGTTGCTGCTCGCCGTCGACTCTCTCGAGGTCGCGGGCGAACAGCGACACGCTGCGGATCTGACCCGTGCGCTACGCCGCAGGGGCTACAGGGTCGAGGTGGCCTGCTCCGTCGCCGGTGGGCTCGCGGAAGACAGGGTGCCGGACGTGGCTATCTTCACGACGGCGAAGAAGCTGGTGCCCGCGTCTTACGCGGAAGGCTTCGACAGGCTCTTGCGCGTGCGCCCGACGGGCGACCATGCCTTCGAGGTTCGCGTGGATCCCCCGTGAGCTGACCGGTGGGAGAGGGCCGGTCGCCCGGTACAATAAAGGAGAAGATCTCGAGCTTCGAGGAGGATTACAGGGATGTGCGGCAGGTACACGCTGGCGACGCCGGTGAGTAGGATGGCTGAGCAGTTCGGCTTCGACGATTCTTCGGTAGAGATTCCGCCCAGCTACAACATCGCGCCCACGCAGGGTGTCGCGGCGGTTCTCGAGGAGGGCGGACGGAGGCGTCTCGAGGTGCTCAGGTGGGGGCTCATACCGCCGTGGGCCGACGACCCGCAGATAGGCTCGCGCATGATCAACGCGCGCTCCGAGACCGTCGCCGAGAAGCCCTCTTACCGCAGGGCTTTCCGCGAGCGCCGGTGCCTGATCCCCGCCGACGGCTTCTACGAGTGGCAGCGTACGAACGGCGCGAAGCAGCCCTACTACATCCACATGGAAGATGGAACTCCCTTCGCCTTCGCCGGGCTCTGGGAGAGCTGGAAGGGGGACGCAGAGATCCGTTCATGCACCATCCTCACCACCGGAGCCAACGCTCTGGTGGGCGAGATACACGAGAGGATGCCGGTGATCGTGGCGCCCGACGCCTACGACGTCTGGCTCGACCCTGCCTCAGAGCGGGACGAGCTCACGGGGCTCCTCGCGCCGTACCCCGAGGAGGAGATGGAAGCTTACCCCGTGAGCCGCTTCGTCAACAGCCCCTCGAACAATGACCCGCGTTGCGTCGAGCCCGCAGCGTAGAGATCCGGGACGAGGTCGGCGAGGCCCTCGAGAGAGGGGTCCCGGTGGTGGCGCTGGAGTCTACCATGATCTCCCACGGTCTCCCCGGACCGGATAACCTGGAGGTAGCCCGCGAGGCGGAACAGGCCGTGCGTGCCGAAGGCGCCGTCCCCGCGACCGTGGGCGTCATCGGCGGGATGGCGAAGGTCGGGCTAGAAGATGGTGAGCTGCGGCACATGGCGACGGCGGGGAACGTCGCCAAGCTCTCGGCGCGGGACCTCGCCGTCGCCGCCGCGAAGGGAGCTCACGGCGCGACGACCGTCGCGGCCACCGCTCATTTGGCGTCTATTGCGGGGATCCGGCTCTTCGCCACGGGGGGTCTGGGCGGCGTGCACCGGGAGGCGCGCGAGAGCTGGGACGTCTCAGCCGACCTTGCGATGCTCGCCCGTACGCCCGTCGCCGTAGTCTGCTCCGGGGTCAAGTCTATCCTGGACGTGCCGGCTACCCTCGAGTACCTCGAGACCCTGGGCGTGCCCGTCGTGGGCTTCCGCACCGAGCGTTTCCCGGGCTTCTACCTTACCGACTCGGGGAGCCCGCTGGAGTGGTCGGTTGAGAGCGAGGAGGAGGCTGCGCGTGTCGTCCGGGCCTTGCCGGAGCTCGGCTTCGAGAGGTCGGGGCTCGTGGTCGCCAACCCCATCCCCGAGGAGGAGCAACTCGACCCGGTGCTCCACGACCGGGCGCTGCGCGGGGGGCTCGAGGAGCTGGTACGCAGGGGCATACGGGGCAAAGACGTCACGCCGTTTCTCCTGGATCGCTTCGCGGCAGAGACGGAGGGGAAGAGCCTGATGGTCAACAGGGGGATCATAGTCCGCAACGCCCGCCTCGCGGCTCGCATCGCAGTGGCGCTCGACCTTGGGTGATCTGAACACCCCGCGGGTCATCGTCGTCGGGGATTTGATCTACGACCTCCTCGCGCGGATCGAGGGACCGGTGACCTTCGGGAGCGACACCTTCGCCCCCATCCACGCCATCGCCGGCGGCTCGGGCGCGAACGCCGCCGCCTGGCTCGCCTCGCTCGACGTCGAGACGCACTTCGTAGGCAGGGTCGGCGACGACGCGCTCGGCGAGGCCCTGGCCGCGGATCTGAAGAAGGCCGGGGTGACGCCGCACCTGGCGCGAGATCCCTCCCTCGGCACAGGCAAGGTCTTCATTCTCGTCGACAGAGCGGGGGAGAGGACCATGATCACGGACCGCGGCGCAGGCGAGGCCCTCAGCCCGGAAGACCTGCCCCGAGACCTGTTCGACGAAGGACACCTCCACCTCTCGGGTTACACGTTCTCCGGCGGAAGCCGAAGAAAGACCGCCCACGAGGCCCTGCGTCTGGCACGCGAGGCCGGTATGAGCGTCTCGGTGGACCCCTCTTCCGTCCCCTTGCTCGAGGAGATCGGGCCCGAACGTTTTCTCCGGTGGACCCGGGGGGCGGACCTGTGTTTCCCCAACCTGCAGGAAGGTACGCTGCTCGGCGGCGTGAGTGACCCCGACCACGCTGCGCGGAAGCTGCTTGAGCACTACGCCGCCGTCGTCCTCAAGCTCGGGGCTGAGGGCGCCCTGTACTCGGGCGGAGAGCGCGTGCGCCTGCCGGCGAAGCCGGCGCGGGTGGAGGACACGACGGGTGCGGGTGACGCCCTGTGCGCCGGCTTCCTCGCCGCCTGGCTCTCCGGCGTCCCGGCAGATGTGGCGCTGAGGCGCGGCGTCGAGGTCGCGGCACGGGCCGTCGAGAGGTTAGGGGCCCGGCCGGGGGATTAGTCGGGCGGTACGGTCGCGCTCACGGCTGATATGGAGAGATCCGTGGTAGCTTCGGGTCCGTAGATACGTCTGCCACAACCAGACAGAGGGGGCGCTATCTTGAGCATCGAGAGCCTGCCGCGGAAGTTCGTTACGAGTTCGCGCAGGATTGGGACCTTGGCCGCGGTGCTCGTGGTCGTCTCACTGCTCGCCGGGGCAGCCTGCGGCGGGGAGCGGAGCTCTACCGGTGAAGGCTCTGGGGAGAACGCCGCATCGGAGAGAGCGCCCGAAGAGATGACCTCCGCCGACCCCGAGGAGGCCGAGCTCGCGAAGGCCGAGGTTGGTAAGAAGGAGATGACGAACATGATCCCGGCCGATGGAAAGAGGCCGGACAGGGCGCAGCCGCTGCCCGATAACCCGCCCGATGGTATAGAGGTCTACCCGGCCACCACCAACAGGACCGTCAGAGGGCCCATCGATTACGAGAGGACGCCGCCGACCAACGGAGCCCATGACCCCCTGTGGCAGAACTGCGGCTTCTACGAGAAGCCCGTCAAGGACCGGCACGCCGTCCACAGCCTGGACCACGGGGTGGTCTGGATCACCTACTCCCCCGGCCTGCCGGCGAACCAGGTGGACAAACTGCGCTCCTACGGCGAGGACGACTACGTCATGGTCAGCCCGTACCCCGGCCAGGACGCGCCCGTGATTGCCACCTCCTGGAGGGTGCAGCTCGAGCTGGAAGGGGCCGGGGATCCGCGCCTCGAGGAGTTCGTGGAAGGGTTCAGGTACTCAGAGATAGCACCCCTCTCCGGCAACCGCTGCGAGGGCGGCGTCGGCCGTCCGGCGGCATGACGGAGACTCTGTGTAGCTGGCCGCGAGCTCGTGCTGGTCTCGATCATACAAGGAGCTGAAGAAGCCCCCAGGCTTGTGTGGCTTGAAACCGGGGTCCGAACTCCATACTCTATGGCTCGGTTTGGTAGAGGCGGTAATAGCAGGGATGGGGAATATAGATGTCTGATCCACGGCGAACCTCGGCTTCGAAAGGCCGGTGGCTTCGAAACATCCTGAGCAAGAAACGCAGATCGCCTTCCTTGATACCTCGCGAACGGCGCTTCTACGATCTCTTCGAGCAACAGGCTGCGACTATTGTCCGCTCGGTCGGCCTGCTCGAGAAGGCGCTTGCCGACGCAGCTAGCCTCGCGGGCGGTCAGCGGGAGATCAAGGCCCTCGAGCACAGGGGCGACGAGATCACACACGAGATCGTGCTCACGCTCAACCGGACCTTCGTGACCCCGTTCGACCACGAGGACATCTACGCCCTCGCGTCGGGTCTGGACGATATCCTCGACTATATCGAGGAGGTCGCCGACACGGCCAACCTGTACGGGATTACTGTCATCCCCGAGCCTGCGCGTGAGTTGACGAGGCTTCTCGCGCAGGCGGTCGCGCAGCTCGAGCAGGCGATCGGCAAACTCGAGTCGGGCAAGGGGATCGACGAGCACAGCGCCGAGGTCCACCGGTTGGAGGACGGAGGCGACTCGACGGCGCGCAGGGCCATCGCCGAGCTCTTCGGCGGCGAGCATCCGCCGCTTGAGGTCATCAAGCTCAAGGATCTTTACGGTCTGCTGGAGGACGCCCTCGACCGCTGCGAGACCGTAGCGAACGTACTGGAGGGCATCGCGACCAAGAATGCCTGACGCGCAGACGCTCCTCCTCGTTCTTACCATCGCCGTCGCGCTCTTCTTCGACTTCACCAACGGCTTCCACGACACGGCGAACGCCATCGGGACGGCGATCGGGACGCGGGCGTTGTCGCCGCGTCTCGCGGTCGGCTTGTCCGCCGTGCTGAACCTCGTCGGCGCGATCGTCACGACGCAGTTACTCCACGCGGAGGTCGCGAACACCGTCGGCAGCCTTGTGGCGCCAGCCGGCGGCGTCGCGATGTCCATGCTCATCGCCGTTCTCTTCGGTGCCATCACCTGGAACCTCTTCACCTGGCGCGCAGGCCTTCCCTCGAGCTCTTCGCACGCCCTGATCGGTATGGGTCTTGCGGTCTACGGGGTCGAGGCGGTGCAGTGGGAGGAGGTCTACCCGGTGTTTATCGCCTTGATATCGTCGCCGGTCGCCGGACTCTTTATCGCCTACGTGGTCACCGTCGTTCTTCTCAACGTGCTGCGTCGAGCGCGCCCGAGCCAGGCGAACTACGCCTTCCGGAGGCTTCAGCTCCTCTCAAGCAGCTTTGTCGCCTTCAGCCACGGAGCCAACGACGCGCAGAAGACGATGGCTATCATCACCCTCGCCCTCTTTAGCTCGGGTTATCTCTCGGAGTTCTCCGTTCCAACCTGGGTAGCGCTCGCGGCCGCGCTCGCGATCGGCCTCGGGACGTGGGCCGGGGGTTGGCGCATCATCCGCACGATGGGGACCCGTATCGTCCGGATGCAGCCGGTCGACGGGTTCGCGGCCCAGACGGTCGCCGCGGCGGTGATCCAGCTGGCGACGGCGTGGGGGTTCCCCGTGAGCACGACGCAGGTCGTGTCGGGCGCCGTCATAGGCGCCGGCGCCACCCGTCGGTTCAGCGCCGTGCGATGGGGCGTCGCTCGCCGCATCGTGTGGGCCTGGATCTTCACGATTCCGGCCTCGGGCATCCTCGCGGGCCTTGCCGCGCTCGTCCTCAGGTCCGGCTCGCTCACCGTCGTGCTCGCTATCGTCGTCCTGGTGGCGTCCTTCATCTGGCTCGCGCGGTGGTGGACGCGTAGTGAACAGCCGGGTACCGACGTGGGCGCCTGACAAGTAGTCTCATCTTGAGGCGGGTTGGGCCTTCCGCGGAGTAAGGTCTTGAGTAAGAGGCTTTGAGAGCCGGGGTGTTGGGAGGGCGCTCCGCCAAGCACCGCTGAGAACCCAAGACCGCTCTAGCCCGGTATGCCGGCGACCGCTCTCTCTATCTCCTCCTCCGGATGCTCGAAATCCACGAGGTTCCCGGCCAGGTACTGCTCGTAGGCCGCGAGATCGAAGTGGCCGTGGCCACAGAGGTTGAACAGGATGACTTTCTCCTCGCCGGCCTCCTTCGCCTCCAGCGCTAGGTCCATCGTCGCCTTTATGGCGTGAGCGACCTCTGGTGCGGGGATGATTCCCTCGGTCCGGGCGAAGGCGACCCCGGCCTCGAAGGTCGCGTTCTGAGCGTAGGCGCGTGCCTCGACGAGGCCCTCGTGCACGAGCGCCGAGACTATGGGCGAGTCGCCATGGTACCTGAGGCCCCCGGCGTGGATGCCCGCGGGAACGAAAGAATGACCCAACGTATACATCTTCATCAGCGGCGTCGTGCCCGCGGTGTCGCCGAAGTCGTAGGTGTAGAGGCCCTTCGTGAGCGTGGGGCACGAGGCCGGCTCCACGGCGACGATCCGTGTGTCCCGTCCGTTCTTCAGGTTCTCCCCGATAAACGGGAAGGAGATCCCGGCGAAGTTCGACCCTCCGCCGACGCAGCCGACGACCACGTCAGGGTACTCGCCGGCCAGCTCCAGCTGCTGCACAGCCTCCTGCCCGATCACCGTCTGGTGAAGGAGGACGTGGTTGAGCACGCTCCCTAAAGAGTACTTGGCGTCCTCGTTTCTTACCGCGTCCTCGACCGCCTCGGAGATAGCGATGCCTAGCGACCCGGGCGAGTCGGGATGTTCTTCGCGTATGTCGCGCCCGGCTTGCGTGAGGTCCGTCGGGCTCGCGTGGACCTCGGCGCCGTAGGTCTCCATCATGATGCGCCTGTAAGGCTTCTGGTCGTAGCTGACGCGCACCATGTAGACCGTGCACTCGAGGTCCATGATCCCGCACGCGAACGCCAGGGAAGAGCCCCACTGGCCGGCACCGGTCTCCGTGGTGAGGCGCCTCACGCCCTCCTCGCGGTTGTAGTACGCCTGCGGGACGGCGGTGTTCGGCTTGTGGCTACCGGCGGGGGAGACGCCCTCGTACTTGTAGTAGATGTGTGCCGGGGTGTCGAGGAAGCGCTCCAGGCGCCGGGCGCGGAAAAGGGGCGTCGGGCGCCAGAGGCTGTAGATCTCGCGCACCTCATCAGGGATCGGGACGTACGGCTCGGCCGTCACCTCCTGCTTTATAATCTCCTCCGGGAAGAGCGGCGCGAACGCCTCCGGCCCTACCGGCTCGCGCGTCCCCGGGTGCAAGGGTGGGTCTAGCTGGAAAGGCAGGTCCGGAACGAGGTTGTACCAGCTCTCCGGCAGCGCCTTCTCGTCGAGCAGGAATTTCGTAGTCTCCACGTCGAAAACCTCCGGATGTCAGGTTGCAGGGGGTATTAGCTTACACCCTTGCAGGACGCAACGTTGGCGGAAGAACCCGGTGCAAAACCAGGGATGAGAGCAGGGAGATATGACCCCCTGCCCTCGAGAGCCGAGGTGCTGGTCGCTCGCTACAGCGTTCCTCTAGATTCGAGAGGGTCCTCCAGTCCCTGCCGCCACCAGAAATTGCCTATAGCTCACTGGCCGAGCAGCGCGGATTGCGGAAGGCACGCCTTCCGCAATCCGCTTCATCCGGCCCGGGAGTAGCTGATCAGTTCCTCGCGGCCGCTGCCGCCGGAGGTCTTCAGGGTCAGCACCGGACCGATACCCCTGGCGTAGAGCTTGTACTCGGAGACCTTTGGCTCCAGCGGGACCAGGTCTTTGGTCATAAGTGCACCCTTGAAGTAGCCGAAGGGGACCTCGACCTGCTCGTCGGTGCTCAGGACCTCGGCCCTGTCCTCGGCCTCGCCCTCGTAGTACTCCTGCCGGTAGGACATGCCGTCCCTGGGGTCCGCCGGCATGATGACCCCGGGCTGCGCCCCGTCTACGCCGGCCTCGAAGGAACCCGACCTCGTCGTCACCTTGCCGTTCTCGTACTCGGCGGTTTCCTCGCCCAGGTACCAGATGTTGCCGGCCTTGTCCTGGGCGTACCAGTCGTCGGTCACCTCGACGAGCTGGCCTTTCTCGGTGACGACGTCGTGGACGACCCTGGCCTCGATCCCGTTGGCGATCCGCCTGGTCCGGTCGGTGACGGTCACCTCGACGCGCTGCTCTGTCCCTCCCTCGTCGGTCTCCCGGTAGACCCACCTGTCGCCTGGGGCCATCGGCCAGTAGGGGTTGTCGATCCGGGTGCTGAAGTCCGCCGGGTCGAGCTTTACGGGCTCGCTTCCCTGGGGCAGACCGTCGTTTCCCGTCTCGTCCTGCGCCCGATCGGCGTCCGCGTTGCTGTTCGAGTTGCAGCCGGCGGCGATGAGGACGAGCGCGATGGCGATGGCCTGGAGATGGCGCATGGCGTGGACCTCCTTGCATCAATCGTCGGTTCCCTGGCCCGCGACGTCGGCGGCCTGCCGGGCTGGTGAGCCGTCCAGGGACTCTCTCCCCTCGTGCTCCCGGGCGGCCGGTGGCGCACCGGTTATGGTAGCTTCGTACTCCATCCTGTCCACCAACTCTACTCCGTTCGTCGCGATCCTGCGCAATGAAGTATCCCGGCGAAACGTGAGGGGTGGCTGAGAGCAGAATAAGAGTTCGCTCGGGGAGTGTTCCAGGGCTTGTCTCTCCTATCGGCGGTATATATCGTGGACGGGCAGGGAATACGGCGAAGGAGTGATCCCATGTCCCCGGTAGATCGCGCGGATCCATCATACAGGGTGCGTCATTCCACGGCCCACGTGATGGCGCAGGCCGTCGAGGAGATGTTCCCGGAGGCGAAGCTGGGTTGGGGACCCCCCCACGACAGGTTCGAGAACGGCTTCTACTACGACTTCGACCTGCCGCGCGCGCTGACGTCCGAGGACCTACCGGAGATCGAGGCTCGGATGCGCCGGATCATCCGCGGCAACCACCCTTTCGAGTACCGGGTCGTGAGCGCAGATGAGGCCCGCAGGCTGTTCGAAGGCCAGCCGTACAAGCTGCAGACTATAGACGACCTGGTAGAGGGAAAGGACGAGTACGGCGAAGCCCGCTCCGGCGATCCGGTAATCTCGACGTACACCCAGGACACGTTCGAGGATCTCTGTCTGGGTCCTCACCTGGAGCACACGGGGCAGATCCCCCTCGGCGGTTTCAAGCTGCTCGACGTCTCCGGGGCGTACTGGCGGGGAAGCGAGGAGAACAGAATGCTCCAGCGCGTCTATGGAACGGTCTGGCCGAGCAAGGATGACCTGGAGCGCTACCTGTGGCAGCGCGAGGAAGAGGAGAAGCGCGACCACCGCCGTCTGGGCGCCGAGCTCGACCTGTTCAGCATCCGGCCCGAGGTGGGACCGGGGCTGGCCCTCTTCCATCCCAAAGGCGCCCTGGTCCGCACGATCATGGAGGACTACTGGCGGCACCGGCACCGCACCGGCGGCTACGACCTCGTCGCAACGCCGCACATCGGACGCTCGGGACTCTGGGAGACGAGCGGGCACCTGAGATGGTATCGAGAGGGCATGTACGCGCCCATAGACATCGAGGACGAGCACTACTACCTCAAGCCGATGAACTGCCCGTTTCACATGTTGATCTTCAAGAGCCGAGCGCGTAGCTACCGCGACCTGCCGTTGCGCTTCGCGGAGCTCGGCACCGTCTACCGCTACGAGCCTTCGGGCACGTTGCGGGGGTTGCTGCGCGTGCGCGGCTTCACCCAGGACGACGCGCACCTGTTCTGCAGGCCGGATCAGATGCAGGCGGAGATCGACCGTGTGCTCGACTTCTGTCTCTCGGTCCTCGCCGCCTACGGTTTCGCGGACCCCGAAGTGGAGCTGAGCGTCCGGGATCCCCACACGCCAGAGAAGTACGCGGGCAGCGAGGCCAGCTGGGAGGTGGCCGAGTCCACGCTGGCGGCGGCACTGGATGCGCGTGGGCTGCACTACGGTCGCATGGAGGGCGAGGCGGTCTTCTATGGCCCGAAGATAGATATCGGGATCCTCGACGCCCTGGGACGCCGCTGGCAGGCATCGACTATCCAGTTCGACTTCAACCTTCCGGAGAGGTTCGACCTGAGCTACGCGGGCGCGGACAACCAGACGCACCGTCCCTACATGGTGCATCGGGCACTGTACGGCTCGATCGAGCGCTTCCTTGCGCTCCTTATAGAACACCACTCGGGCGCGCTGCCGGTCTGGCTGGCGCCGACCCAGGCGACGGTCATACCCGTCACCGACCGTAACCTGGACTATGCCCGGAGGGTGAGGGACGAGTTGGCTGGGTTCCGGGTCGCGGTCGACGAACGTTCCGAGAGGATGAACGCGAAGGTCCGTGACGCCCAGCTCCAGAAGGTCCCGTACATGCTCGTCGTCGGAGACAGGGAAGAGCGGCTAGGCGGCGTCAGCGTGAGGCTGCGAACGAACGAAGATCGTGGCTTGACAGAACTGTCGGACTTTGTGGATCACCTGCACGAGGTGGTCGCGGCGAAGAGCGGGCTGTGAAGAGGCTTCAGGGTGGAACCGCTGGTAGGCTGGCGAATGCGCCGCCAGGTCGCTCCGCACCTTTGTCTCGCCGCCGTGGGACTCGGCGATCTGGCGCGCTATATGATCCTCGGGTATGCCCGAGCCCGTGTCCGCGAGGACCGATCCCGACCACGTAGGTAAGCGCCGCGTCCCTGGAGCCCAGCGCGGCCACAGGGGCGAACCCGGACTCCGGGTTCTTCGTCTCGATGTAGTAGTTGACGAGGCCCGGAGGATCCCCGTCGCCTAATCGGCGAGGTGCTCGTCGAGGAAGGCGACTATCTTCGGGTAGGCGTCGAGGCGGTTCGCGAGCTTGGCGAGACCGTGCCCCTCGTCCTCATAGAGGAGGTATTCCGCGGCGCCCCCGTTCTTCCGCACCCTCTCGACGATCTGCTCGGCCTCCCCTACCGGAACGCGGGGGTCGTTCTTGCCGTGGATCACCATGAGCGGCGCCCTTATGTTCCCGGCCTTGTGTATGGGGCTTATGGACTCGAGGAACCGGCGGTCTCTCTCGAGAGACCCGTACTCGGACTCGCGCATCGCGCGGCGGTAGCTGCCGGTGTTCTCGAGGAAGGTGACGAAGTTGGCGATGCCTACGATGTCCACCCCGGCGCTCCAGAGCTCGGGGTACTCGGTAAGGGCGGCGAGCACCATGAACCCGCCGTAGGAGCCGCCCAGGACCGCGACGCGCTCGTGTCCTCTCCCGCGCAGCCAGTGGGCGGCGTGCGCCAGGTCTCTTACGGAGTCCATCCTGAGCTCGACGTCGTCGAGGTGGGTGTAGGCCTTGCCGTAGCCGGTGGAGCCGCGCACGTTGGGGAAGAGGACTGCGTAGCCGCGATGCAAGAGGTATTGCGTCACGGGGGCGAAGGCCGGCCGCGCCTGGCTCTCCGGCCCGCCGTGCACGTTCACTATTACGGGGGCGTTCTCTTCCTCGGGCTCGTACAGGAGGGCAGGGATATCACGCCCGTCGAAGCTGGGATAGCGTAAGGGACGAGGCTCCCGGAAGGAGCTCCTGGGTATCCCGGCGGTAGAGGAGCGTGTGACCCGGCTCGCCTCGCCCTCCGGGAGGTCGAGCACCCACACGTCGGGGTTGCGCGTCGGGCCGACGAGCGTGAAGGCGAGCCTGCCCGAGTCGGGAGCGAACTCGAAGCCGCCGACTACGCCCTCGGGCACCCGCACGTCCGGCATGCGCCGTCCCTCGCCGGAGAACAGCACGAGGTTCGAGTAGCCCTCGACGTTGCGGCTCGCCAGCAGGTAGCGGCCGTCTCCGGAGAGCTCCACTTCTTCGACGTCCCAGTCGTCGGGGGTGAGGTAGGTGAGCTCCAGCGTCGAGAGGTCGAGGCGCGCGAGCCTCATGAAGTCCCCGTCCCTGTCGGTGGCGAGGTAAACACTACGGCCGTCCGGCGTGACACGCGCTCCAGAGAACCGGGCCTCGCCCTCGTGCGCCGTGAGCAACGTCGCTTCACCGTTTACCAGATTCAACCTGTAGAGGTCGTTGTTGAGGTTGGAGTGGTGGCGCGAGACGATGAGGGCCGACCCGTCGGGGGCCCAGTCGGAGACGGTGTGGTAGCCCTCGACCTCCCACACGGCCTCGGGCTCCCCGTCGAGCTCCTGCACGAAGATGTCGAAATCCGTCCCGTTGCGCCTGGTCGCCGTGTACGCCACGCGCTCTCCGTCCGGGGAGAACCCGCCGGAGTAGTGGATGGCGTCTGGGGCGCGGGTGAGGTCGGTGACCTCGCCGCCCTCGAGCAGGAAGAGCTGCATCCTCTCGTTGCCGCCCGAGTCCATGCCGAAGAGCAGCTTGTTCCGGATGGGCGAGTACTCGGCGCTCGAGATAGGCTCCTCGTAGAAGGTCAGCTGCTCGGGCCACGAAGGGCCGTGAGCTTCGCTAGAGACCTCCCAGACCTGCGGTACGCCGGTGATCTCCGTTACAAAAGCCAGCCGCTTCCCGTCCGGGGACCAGCTCGGCCCCCAGGCGCCCCGGATCTTGAGGTAGCGGGCGAAGTCGTAGGGCATGTGCTCCTCTCCTGTAAGACCTCAGAGATCGAAGATTAAAGCACACATCCAGATGCGCTCCCGCTCGGCGGAGCCCCGGCCCTCCGGAGAGCCCTCGCTAACCGCTACCGCAGGTTGCTGCAAGAACGCTGATCCTGGTCCAGCCCTCTCCCAGATTCCCTACCCCAACGCCTCGGGAAACCGCCCGAAACAACCGGTTTTCATCGCTCGTAAGTCTTGCTGCTAGTGACGTAATAAATTCACAAAATCGTATAAGAAACAATTTGTGACGGCTTGAAACACAAACATTACGTAGTAGCCTCTCGCGCTTGTTGTGCAAGCGACCTGGAGGAGGACTCTTTGAAGTCTTTGCTCAGGATGCTGTTAGTAGTTGGCGTGTTCGCTGTTTCGCTGGCTGCTTTTCAGGAAGACGCTCGGGCCGAGGCGATGGTTTCGAGCTGGTACGGGCCGGGGCTGGAGGGCAACCTCACCGCCAGTGGCGAGGTCTTCGACCCCGATACGGACTACACGGCGGCCTCGCTGTACTATCCGATGGGGACGGTACTCGAGGTCTGTTACATGGACTGTGCGGTTGTGCGGGTCAACGATCTGGGGCCCTATGTAGCTGGGAGGGAGTTGGATCTCTCGCAGGTGGCGGCCGAGGACATCGGGTTGACTGGTGCGGGCACCGACGTTGTCGATGTGGAGGTGATGGAGTAACGCCTTCCGGGCTGCGAGCGGTGGGGCGGCGTAACGCCGCCTCCCTACTTTTTGTGGCAGAAGGAGACCGGCCGGCTTTTGTGAGGCTGTAGGTGGGCATATAATCTGCCCAGGCAGAGATACCGGCGCGGTGGTGACATTGGAGGAACGTTTACAGGGGGTCAGGTTCTTCGAGTTCCTCACCGAGGAGGAGCGCGAGGAGTTCGCCGAGAGTTCGCAGCGGGCGGTCTACGAGCCGGGGGAGACCATCATCGAGGAGGGCGGAGACCCTGGCAGCCTCTTTGTCCTCACCTCTGGCAGTGTCGAGGTCAGGAAGAAGGTCTCCAGCGGTGGGGACCGGATCCTCGCCCGCATAGACGTGGCGGAGGGGCCGACGGTCGTGGGGGAGCGGGGTCTGCTCGACGAGAGCGGGGCTTCGGCGACGGTCAGGGCTGCGGGCAGGGTCGAGGCCATAAAGATCCCGCGCCAGACCTTCCGGCGCATGGTCGCCGAGGGTCGGCCCGCGGCCTTCAAGCTCTCCTACCGCATCGCGCGCACTCTCGCGAGGAGGCTCACCCGCCTCGACGAGGAGGTCGTCGAGGCGATCCGGGAACTCGAGAGGAGAGGCGAGACCGACCTCGAGGCCTTCCGTGACAAGCTCATAACCGACTGGGCCATCTAGAGGAGCGCAGAAGATGCAAGAGCCGCCGAGCCTTAAAGACGTACCGCTCTTCAGGCACCTCGACGACGATGAACTCGACGAACTCGAGGACCTGCTCGAGCCCGCCGGATTCGAGGCGGGTGAGGTCATCTTCGAGGAGGGCGGACCCGAGGGAAGGCTGTACGTGATCACCTCGGGCACCGTCGAGGTGCACAAGACGGTGCTCCACGGACGCCGGCAGCACCTGGCAACCATGCGGGCGCCTACCGTCGTGGGCGAGATGGGTCTTCTCACCGAGCCCAGGGCTACCGCGAGCGTCCAGGCCAGGACCCCCGTCCGGGCCTACGGCGTAGACCGGGACCGTTTTCTGGAGATGCTCGACGCCGACTCCCCGGCCGCCTGCAAGGTCGTCTACGAGATCGGGCGCACCCTGGCCGCCCGCATGGCCAGGACCGATGAAGCTATAGCCGGGATCATCGCCCGGCTCGAGAGTGCCGGGGCAGGTGAGATCACCGACTTCGAGGTCTTTCAGGATAGGCTCATCAGGGAGTGGACTTTCTGAGAGGCGAACGCTCGCGCCGGCGGAGTTTGGCTACGTGCGGGCCATATCCGACTCCTCGGCGCTGAGGACGGCCCGGTACAAGTACGGAACCGGCGAGATGGAGCTCTACGACCTCGAAGCGAACCAAGCGTGCTGAGAGCCTGCGAAGCCTGAGCGTGCCGACTAGCTTTAGTACCCTGGTATGGGCACCTCTTCGAACATCTCCCTTTCGGCGCCGCAGTCCGGGCACTTCTCCGGAAGCTCGCCTTCTACCCTGTAGCCGCAGTTGGTGCACGCCCAGTTCAGGGGCACGGACCACCGCCGTTCTCGGGACGTTCGTCGGTCATGGTGATTCCTCCTCCCGTGGCTGAGGATCCCATTATGACAATAGTGTGACCTCCTGGCCGCTTGGCGTTGGGGAAAGGGTTCTCTTCTCGGAAGGCTGCAAGGGGGGTCCGGTCTAACTTGCGGGAGGTTCTTCTTGGCCGTCCTCGCTACCGCCTCTTCCTGTCTGGCGTCTCACGCTCTCCTTTGCCACGGCGTCTATGAACCCCAGGATGATGCTGATCCCGGCGAAGATGTAGACAACCGTGAAGAGCTTGCCAAGCGTCGTCTCGGGTGCGAGATCTCCCAGGCCCACGGTGGTGAGCGTCGTGACGCTGAAGTAGAAGGCGTCCACCACGCTCCACCCTTCCTCCAGGCTGAAGAAGATCGTCCCGCCCAAGAGCGTGACGAGCACCAGGAACGTCAGGGAGCGGAACTCGGGGTCCCTCTTCCACGCGCTAGCAATGCCGCGAAGCAGGCGGAACGTGGTGAGGAAGAACTCGATCATGGCGACCCCCGAACGGCTAGGACAACACGAGCACCGGCCATAGTACACAGAGTTATTTGGCGAGCAAGGCGCGTTGTCCACCCGGGCCCCTGGAAGCAGGGCTCTCCTGAGGTGAGTGTATGATGTCCATGCCAGGTCCCAACGCGAGGAGACCGTCGAGGCGAGCGTGGGCACCGGAGATCTCCTGAGACACCCGCGGCGGTTTGAATCTCTAGGGTGAGCGGTACCTCAAGGGGTGATGCAGAGTTCGAGTGAACATCCGTGGTGGCAGCGCGGGGTCGTCTACCAGGTCTACCCGCGCTCGTTCAAGGACGCCAGCGGCGACGGCATCGGGGACCTTCAGGGCATAATCTCCAGGCTCGACTACCTGCGCTGGCTCGGAGTGGATGCGGTCTGGATATCCCCCTTCTACCCCTCCCCGATGGCGGACTTCGGCTACGACATTACCGACCACTGCGGCGTCCACCCCATGTTCGGGACGCTGGAAGATTTCGACGGTCTCGTCGCCGAGGCCCATCGCCTCGGGCTGAGGATCATCCTCGACTACGTCCCGAACCATACCTCCGACGAACACCCCTGGTTCCTGGAGTCGCGCTCCTCCCGCGACAACCCGAAGCGCGACTGGTACATCTGGCGCGACCCGGCCTCGGACGGCGGGCCGCCCAACAACTGGCTCTCGGTCTTCGGAGGTCCGGCGTGGACCTTCGACGCAGCCTCGGGACAGTACTACTATCACGCCTACCTGAGGCAGCAGCCAGACCTCAACTGGCGCGACCCCGAGGTGAGGGTGGCTATGTACGATGTCCTGCGCTTCTGGCTCGAGCGCGGAGTGGATGGCTTCCGGGTGGACGCCCTCAGGCAACTCATCAAAGACGCCCGGTTCCAGGACAACCCGCCGAACCCCGACTGGCGGCCAGCGTCCCCGCCCTACGATGCCCTGCTCCCCGTCTACTCCACCGACAGGCCCGAGGTGCACGAGGCCGTCCGCGAGATGCGTCTGGTCCTCGACGAGGACACAACTCCTTGCGAGAGGGTCTTGATCGGGGAGCTGTACCTGCCCATAGAACGACTGGTGCGCTATTACGGAGAGGGTGGCTCCGGCGTACAGCTGCCGATGAACCTGCACCTGATCTCCACGCCCTGGGAAGCGGCGAGGGTGGGCGATCTGATCGACTCCTACGAGGCCGCCCTGCCACACAACGGCTGGCCTACCTGGGTGCTGGGTAACCACGACCGCAGCCGCATCGCGAGCAGGGTCGGTCCCGCCCAGGCCCGCGTGGCGGCCATGCTGCTCCTTACACTGCGCGGTACGCCCACCCTCTACTACGGTGACGAGCTCGGGATGCGCGACGTTCCCGTTCCCCCCGAGCTGGTGCAGGACCCGTACGAGAAGAACGTCCCCGGCATCGGCGTCGGTCGGGACCCCGTGCGAACCCCGATGCAGTGGAGCGCGGAGGATAACGCCGGTTTCACCAGCGGCAGACCCTGGCTGCCGGTCGGCGAGGATCACGCCGAAGTCAACGTTGAATCCCAGAAGCGGGACCCTCGCTCGATGCTCACCCTCTACCGCCGGCTCCTCTCCCTGAGACGCTCGGAGCCAGCCCTCACCGGCGGCACCTACGCGCCTGTAAAGGCGGCGGACGACCTGCTCGCCTACACACGCGAGAATCGCGAACGACGGTTTCTCGTTGCTCTGAACCTGGGCCCAGGGCCACGGACCCTCAAAGCCACCGGTCCTGGCAGGGGAGGACGGGTCGTGTTGAGTACGTTCCTCGACCGTGAGGGCGAGACCTTCGGTGAGACGCTCGACCTGCGTGGTCACGAGGGGCTGATCGCGGAGCGTTGACTTCTACAGATAGCACCATCAAGCTATCGGCTTGTCGTTCTGAACGCCGGTAGTGTCCGCAAAGATGGGTTCAACCGCTTTACAGACTGCTCTGGGAGGCTGCCCCCACCTTATCCGTCTCTACTCCCTCCCGGCGGAGCGGTAGAACCCCGGATGATGAGCCGGGTCGGCAGAGGAGCCGGGCTGTGCGGCTCCTCGCCCCGGAGCTGCGCAACGAGCATCCGGCCGGCCACGAGGCCCTTCTCGACGTGTGGCTGGTAGACGGTCGTGAGGGGCGGATCCGTGCGCGAGGCCTCGGGCACGTCGTCGAAGCCCACGATGGACAGGTCCTCCGGTACGGATAGCCCCCACCTTTTCGCGGCTTCGAAGACCCCGAGGGCGAGCTGGTCGCTTAGAGCCAGAACCGCCGTCGGACCAGGCTCCCGCGCAAGTAAAACCCCGGCAGCGATATCGCCCTGCCCCGGTGCGTTGCCGGCGGCCTCGTAGACGGGCATCTCTCCCCACGCAAGACCGGCCTCCTCGACAGCAGCCCTGTAGCCCTCGAGCCTGAGGCGGCTGGGCCGGTAGGTCGCCTCCCGCTGGCGCTCGAGATCAGCAAGCCCACCCCTCGCGTCCCGGCCGAGCTCGAAGGAGACAACCCCGAGACGCTCGTGCCCGAGCCCGAGGAGGTGTTCCGCGGCGGCTCGCGCGCCGCCGACGTCGTCCGTCTCGATCGAAGGTACGCCCTCCCGCGGCGGCTGCTCGACGAGCACGACCGGCACGCGGCGCTCCAGCGCCAGGTCAACCAGCGGATCGTCCTCCGCAAGGCAGTAGATCACGAACCCGTCCACCGCCGCCTCACCGACCGCCTTGGGGTTTCTCCCCTCCCTCAACGGAGCAGGTACCAGCAATAGCCCCAACCCCGCCTCCTCAGCGGCCTGCGAGACCCCCTCCAGAAACATGACCGCCGCAGGGTCCGCAAACGCATACGATAGCGGGTCGGCATAGACTACCCCCACCGCGCCAGACCGCCCGCGCCTCAGACCCCGCGCCACAGGATCAGGGCCCGCGTACCCAAGCTTCCTGGCCGCCGCAAAGACCCGCTCCCTGAGCTGCGGTGAGAGCTGGTCGGGACGGTTGTACGCGTTGGAGACCGTCGCCGCCGATACCCCAACCTCGGCCGCAACCTCCTTTATAGTAGCTCGCCTGAGAGCTTTCTTCTTTCTGCCGTTGACACCCACATGCATCATGCTATCATGACTTAAACGATTTAGTAAATCGTTTAAGTCGGAGAGGATCGGTTGGAATATTAAGGAGGCGGGGTGATCGGGTACATGAGCATCGAGGAGCAGGTCGACAAGGACTTCGTGCGAGCCCGGCACCGGGCGCTGGCGGGACGAGTGGTAGCGTTGTTGCGAGGGGAGGGTGAGGATCTTCTCTCCTTCGACGAGGTCAGGAGGGCGTCGCGAGCGAATGGGGGGGTGCGTCGGGGTCGGAGGGAGGTCGAGGTTCGAAGGATAGTTGGGAGCGTCGGGCGGTACCGCCAGTTCGACCGCAACTTCATGCCCAGGAAGGCGAGCCTGCGGGACAAGTGGGAGCGGGTGGACCGGGCGTTCGTCCGCGGGGAGGAGCTACCGCCGGTCAGCCTGTACAAGATCGGGGACAGGTACTTCGTCGAGGACGGCAACCACAGGGTCTCGGTCGCCCGCTACCAGGGTGTGGAGATGATCGACGCCGAGGTCACGGAGCTTCTGACGCCTGCGGGAGGCTGGCGACCCGAGAGCCGGTAGGGTCGGGGGTTATCCGTGTCCGAGGGCAAGGCAACGCGCCGATGGGCGGCGCTCGCCCTGTTGTGCGTGGCGCAGTTCGTGGACGTACTGGACATCAACGCCGTCATCGTCGCTCTGCCCGTGATAGGGCGGGACCTCGGCTTCGCGCCCGAAGACTTGCAGTGGGTTATCACGGCCTACGTGCTCTTCTTCGGGGGGTTCCTGCTGCTGGCGGGGAGGCTCTCCGACCTCTACGGGAGGCGCAGGATCTTCGTAGTGGGGCTTGTGGTGTTTACCGCCTCCTCGCTCGCCTGCGGGCTGGCTGGCTCACCGCCAATGCTCGTGGCCTTCAGGGCCGCTCAGGGTCTCGGGGCGGCGATCGTCGCCCCGGCGGCGCTCGCCATCATCTCGAGTACCTTTCCTGAAGGCCGCGAGCGGAACCTCGCCATGGGCGTGTGGACGGCGGTAGCGGCCGGCGGAGGTGCGGCCGGCCTCGTCCTCGGCGGCTTCATAACCGAGAGCCTGGGGTGGTTCTGGATCTTCTTCATCAACGTGCCCATCGGCGTGGTGAGCATAGCGCTCTCTTTCATCCTGCTCGATGCTGGCCGTGGGGAGAGAGTGGCGCGCCGGCTCGACGTGTGGGGGGCGGTGACCGTCACGGCGGGGCTGTTCCTGCTCGTATACGGCTTTACGCGGGCGGAAGAGGCAAGCTTCGACTCCCCCTTCACTTTGGCTACGGTGGCCTTCGCGCTCGTGCTGCTCGCGACCTTCCTCTTCGTCGAGTGGAGCGTGGCGGACCCGCTGGTCCCGCTCCGGGTCTTTCGCTCTCGGGGGCTCTGCGGCTCTGCTCTGGTGGCCTTCGCGAACACGGCGGCGACGAGCCCGGTGGGCATCATAGCCGTCCTCTATCTGCAGGAGGTTCTCGCCTACTCCCCGGCACAGGCAGGGCTCCTGGGGTTACCCTTCAGTGTGTCGGTCGTGGTGGGCTCCTTCCTGGGTTCCCGGCTCACGGGCACTCTCGGCGCGAGACGCACCATGGCGCTCGGGCTGCTGGGCATCTCCGTCGCGACGCTGGTCATCATCGGCATATCGGCAGAGGGTGGCCTGATCTACGTGATCTTCAACGCCGCTCTCTCCGGGCTCGCCCTGGGCTGCTCGGCGGTCGCCTCGACTACCCGCGGGACCTCGGCGGTAGAAGAGGGAGAGCGTGGGCTCGCCTCCGGGGTACTCAACTCCTCGGCGCAGATCGGCACTGCCCTCGGCCTGGCTCTCCTCATCACGGTCGCGGCGGCTCGCACGGAGGCCCTGACGGGCGGCGGGGTGGCTACCGCCGCCACGCTCGTCGAGGGGTTCAGGAGCGCTTTCTACGTCGCTGTGGGGCTAGCCGTGACCGGAGCTCTGGTTCCGCTGTTCCTGATGCGCGGTGAGGAGCGGATGGCCGGCAAGGCAGACGCGTGAACCTGCTACCCTCTCGTAGGA